>CALMIB010000452.1 GCA_937863945.1 uncultured Longilinea sp. | reverse complement strand
ATAAAGAGGATATGCAAAAAAATTTTGCGTTCCGCATGGCTGACATCGAAAACATCTTTTTTGAGATGGAAAAACGCGGCGACGATTTCTTTGAGGATATATTCCGGCTTGCCCGCGTGCTCGATCTGGTAAATAAGGACCGGCTTCAACAGCAATTTGAAACCCAGGTGGTTGCCGATGTCCCTCAACGAGTTGCCACCAAGGTCAATGAACTGATCGATTGGCTGGTGGATTCGGATTTGCGACAATGGAAAGCCGTCAACGATTACCTTGCGGACCGCCAGCGAGAATACAAAGACCGGATCATCGGCAAAGGGGCCAGTGAGCGGTTTACGTATGATCGCAACCGGTTGCTGGATGCGCTGGGACGGGAAGCCAACCGGGTTGTGGATACCTATGATAAACGCGTTGAATCTTCCGAGATGGCGGAGGGCGCCAAAAACGCGGTAGCAGCTTCGGTAGCAGTCGAGGTCGGCGCGGTCGGCCTGGGCGCACTCATCACCGCGTTGGCCACCACCATGGCGGCTGACGTCACCGGCATCATCGCAGCAAGTGTCATTGCCGCGTTGGGCCTGGTGATCATACCGGCGCGCCGGCGGCAGGCAAAAAATGAACTTCACAACAAACTTGCGAAACTCCGCACGGATTTGATCCAATCACTGCGCTCCGAGTTCGAAAAGGAAATTGAACGCAGCCTGCAGCGCATGTCTGAAGCCATCGAGCCTTACACCCGGTTCGTGCGGGCTGAAACATCGCGCTCCGATCAGGTGCAGCAGGAACTAAAAACTGCCCGCCTTGAACTGGAGAATTTGCGGTCGATCATTGCGAACTGGCAATAAAGCCTGGAATCGGTTAGAAATCAAAAAAAGGCAGCAGACGATGGTAAATCTGCTGCCCTTGCCAGCTCACTCGCCCAGCACTTCTTTATCTTTTTTAGCCTGTTTGCCGCGCTCTTCCGTATCCAAAATCCGCTTGCGGATGCGGAAATTGGCCGGAGTGACTTCCAACAACTCATCCTCCGCCAGAAATTCAAGCGCCTCATCCAGGCTAAGAACGCGCGGCGGCGTCAGGCGGATCTCAATGTCCTTGTTGGACGAGCGCATATTGGTCAGGTGTTTTTTCTTGCAAACATTCACCACCAGGTCCATCGGCCGCGGTGTTTCGCCCACAACCATGCCTTCGTAAACTTCCACGCCAGGACCGTAAAATAAAGTTGCCCGCTCTTCAGCGTTTTTCAATCCATAGGTCACGGTCGTTCCCGTTTCCCAGGCTACAACCGAGGATGTGGTTCGCGTGGTGATTGGGCCGGCGATCGGTCCGTATTCGAAGAACAGGGTGTTAATGACGCCCATGCCACGGGTGGCAGTCAGGAACTGATAGCGAAAGCCCAGCAAACCCCGCGTTGGAACGACATAATGCAGGTGAACGGTATTGTCAGGGTTGTTTGCCATGCCCAACATCTTGCCGCGCCTGGCGCCTAACATTTCTACCACCGCCCCCATCGTTTCTGAGCTGGTGTCAATGTGCACTTCTTCATAAGGTTCCTGCGTTTCGCCATTTTCATCCACCCGAAAGATCGCTTCGGGACGCGAAACCTGGAATTCATAGCCCTCACGCCGCATCGTTTCGATTAAAATAGCCAGGTGAAGCTCGCCGCGGCCGGAAACATTGAAAATATCCGGCGATTCGGTCTCTTCAACCCGCAGCGATACATTGTGGCGCAATTCCTCAAACAGGCGCTCGCGCAACTTGCGCGACGTGCTCCATTTTCCTTCGCGGCCCGAAAATGGCGACGAATTGACGCCGAAGGTCATCCGCACCGTCGGCTGTTCCACCTGGATCGGCGGCAGCGCAATCGGGTTTTGCGGATCAGCCAGCGTTTCACCGATGGCAATACCTTCAAGCCCGGCCAATTCGACAATATCGCCTGCTTTGGCTTCGGCGATTTCAACCTTTTCCAGGCCCTGGAATTCTGAGAGATACCTGACCCGCTCGGGCACAATCTGACCGTTGACCATCATGCGCGCAAGCGCCTGCCCGGCGCTGATTTTGCCGGCGAAAATGCGGCCGACTGCCGTGGTTCCGCGGTAATCATCATACCCAAAATTGGTGACCAGCATTTGAAAAGGTGCTTCGATGTCCACTTTTGGCGCAGGAATGTGTTGCAAAACCGCCTGAAACAAAGGTTGCAGGTCAGCACCCAATTCC
>CALMIB010000451.1 GCA_937863945.1 uncultured Longilinea sp. | reverse complement strand
GAATCCTCCTGACGGCATCCGAGTGCCCCTGACTTACTCCCTTTCCCCAGAATGGACAGCCGGTTGAGTTAACCAAAACTGGTACCGTCGAACCGGCGCTGCCCACAGAAACTGCACCTGCGCCGGATGCGACAGCGACTGTGACACCGCCTGACGTTGTCGCAGCCAACACGCCGGTTCCACTCACGGACACGGCCACCGCTGTGTTGCCCTGTGATGCCGCTGCTGCCGGACATCCCATCGACGTGACGATTCCCGATGATACCGTTCTACCCCCCGGCGCTTCTTTTACCAAGGTCTGGCGGCTGGTGAATGCCGGTTCCTGTGCATGGACGCGCGATTATGCTGTGGTGTGGTTCTCGGGCGACCAGTTGAGCTCGTCCCTGGTTCAAAACCTTCCCCATGAGGTTCAATCCGGGCAAAGCGTCGATATCTCGGTGGACATGATCGCCCCGGAGGAGACCGGCGTCCGGCAAAGCTATTGGAAGCTGCGCAATGCCGATTCTGAATTGTTCGGCATTGGGCCGGCCGGCGACGCGCCTTTCTGGGTCAGGATCATCGTAGAGGATACCGCTGCGCCTGCTTCCACGGTGACGCCGACTTCCACGGCAACCTCGGTTTCGCTGTTGCAGGGTTCGGTGGATCTGCTGGTCGGCGAGAGCCTGGACCTGGACAGCGGAGAAAAAGTGGAGGCCGACCTGGGGGATTTGTCCCTGGAGCAGGACGGCGGTCAGCTCGCCATGAAACCAGCCGCCGGCGCGTTGCTCGGCCTGGCCGGGTTTGATAGCCCATCTCAAGCCAATTGCCGCCAGACGGCGCAAGGAACAGAGCTGCAGATGGTGACCGATGCGCAGATTGGCGCGTATTATTGCTACCAGACCGACCTGGGCTTGCCTGGGGTCGCGCGCCTGATGTCCGTGAGCCTGGAGGGTATCCGTCTGGACTACCTGACCTGGGCAATTCCCTGAGCAACGAAATGATTGGGGAGGATAGCGTGACGCTTAACCTTGACCTGGATCATCCGGAAAGATTCCGCGCACTCGATTCGGACAACCTGCTGGGTTGGATTAACACCCTGGCGACGCACCTTGAGGATGCTTACCGGATGGGCCTGACTCTGCCCATGCCTGCCGTCCGGCAGTACCGCGGGATTGTCTTGACAGGCGTTGGCGGATCCATCCAGGGGGCTGACCTTTTCAGCGCGTACGCAGCGCCGCTCTGCCCGCTGCCGATTGTTTTGCACCGCGATTATGATTTGCCCCATTGGGCGGGCGGCGAGGACGTGCTGGTGGTGGCGTTGTCGTTGGGAGGGAATGCGGAAGAAACGTTGGCGTCCGTGGAAGCGGCGCACCAACGTGGCTGCCCGGTTTTGGCCGCGGGACGCGGCGGCAAATTGATGGAGCTGGCGGAGCAGCACGGCGATCCGTTCTGGCAGATCAATTTTGCCGGGCCCCCGCGGGCTTCCGTGGGCTGGTTCTTTGGATATTTGTCCGCCTTATTCTTCCGCCTGGGCCTGATCCCCGATCCCTCGCAGGAACTGATGGCCGCGGTGGAAACGATGCAGGCGCAGCAGGCCAAAATTGGCGCGGAGGTGCCCACCCGACAGAATTCGGCCAAGCGGCTGGCAGGGCAGGTGGTTGCCCGGTGGGTGAGCATTTTTGGCTCGGGCATGATGGCGGCCGTGGCGCGGCGGTGGAAGGCGCAGGTGAACGAGCTGGCCAAAGCCTGGGCGCAAGCCGATGCCTTACCAGATGCTGACTACAATGCCGTGGAAGGCGTGAATCACCCGGAGGAATTAATCCCCAGGGCGTACGCCGTCTTTCTTAACAGCGGCAGCGACCACCCGCGCAATCAACTGCGCACGCAATTGACCCAGCAATCCATGCTGATGGAGGGGATCCCGACGGATGTCATCACAGCGCGCGGCGCCACGCGGATGGAGCAGTTGTGGACGGCGGTGCAATACGGCGATTATTTTGCGTATTACCTGGCGATGATTTACGGAGCCGACCCCAACCCGGTGGAGCGCATTCACAGCATTCAGGACGAGATGGCCGACCAGGCCTGAGGGTTAAGGATTACGTGGCGCACATCCTGCGTGGCCTGCACGTCGCTTATTTGCGTTCCAGGCGGGCAGACCGTGTTTTGCGCTGCAGGGTCGAATCGTATTGACCGTTTTCCGCGGGATGGATACACTCGAGGTATGAGCGTTCGCAAGATCATCCATCTCGACCTGGATGCATTTTTTTGTGCCGTGGAAGAGCTGCGCCGCCCGGAACTTCGCGGCAGGCCGTTCGCGGTGGGTGGGCGCCCGGATTCCCGCGGGGTGGTTTCCTCCTGTTCCTACGCGGCCCGGACCTTTGGCGTGCGGTCGGCCATGCCCATGTCGCGCGCGCTGCGGCTGTGCCCGGACTTGATCGTCATTCAGGGCAATTATGGCGCCTATTCGCAGGCGTCACACCAGGTGATGGATATCTTGCGCCGGTACACGGCGTTATTGGAACAGGTTTCCATCGATGAAGCCTTTCTGGACCTGAGCGACCTGCCCATGGACGGGCGCACGCTGGCGCTGGAAATCCAGGCTGCCATTCAGCGCGAGTGCAATCTGCCCTGTTCGCTGGGCGTGGCGGCCAACAAGCTGGTGGCAAAAATTGCCAACGATTTTGGCAAGAGCTCGCACCGCGGATCGGGTACCTATCCAAACGCGATCACCGTGGTTGCACCCGGCGAGGAGGCGGCTTTCCTGGAAAAGTTGCCCGCACAGGCGCTGTGGGGCGTAGGGCCGAAAACCGGCGCGCGGCTGGCAGAATTTGGGATTCTGACGATCGGGCAGCTCGCGCAGGCGCCTGCCGGGCTGCTGCGGCGTGAATTCGGTCGATACGGCGAGGAACTGGCGCTGCGGGCGCGCGGCATCGACGAAAGCCCGGTGATTACCGAACATGATGTAAAATCGGTGAGCCAGGAGGTGACCTTTGAACGGGATGTGCGGGATGCCGATCGGTTGCACCATAAGCTGCGCGAGTTGTCAGAACAGGTGGGCTACCGTCTGCGCCAGGATAACCTGACCGCCTCAACGGTGCGGATTAAAATCCGCTGGGATGATTTTACGACCTTAACGCGCCAGGAAACCCTTTTACAGCCGACCGACCAGGACGGCGTGATTTACGGCACGGCTTTACGCCTTTTTAATCATTTGTGGCTGCCGGAGCAAAGACTGGTAAGATTGGTGGGTGTTGGCGTGAGCGGTCTCACAGCGCATGTGCACCAGTTGATGCTGTGGGATACGCCCGCTGAAAAAGAGCGCCGGCTTCTGGACGCCGTGGATGTGATCCGCGCACGGTATGGAAAAAAGATCCTGCGGCGTGGACTGGATAAACCCAAAAAATAAATCGCCGGGAGGGGTATGGACCACCTGAGACAGCGCATTCAACACCACGCGAGGCAGAATGACAGTCTGTTGAATTCACAAATAGAGGTTGAAGAAGAAACCATCACCATTCACGGTCCCATCTGGAAATGGAACTGGGTGAGCAAGTTGCGCGACGGCCTGCTCCCGGCGCTGGTGATTCTGCTTCTGATTGTTGTTCCCAGCCTGCTTATGCTGCCCATTCAAACGC
>CALMIB010000450.1 GCA_937863945.1 uncultured Longilinea sp. | reverse complement strand
GCCACCCCCGGCTGCGAGAGCAACGTCAAGTAGATCTTCGACAAGTGCTGGGAGTTGCGCCGCTCGGGCCAGGAACTGATGATCTTCAACCAGTTCGAAGAGTTTGGCAACTACCTGTGGCATTATACGGTCACCGGGCAGGCCTTTGAGGAAATGCTCAAACTGACCATGCGCCCGAACGACAACCTGCGCGGCTCGGCATTCACAACCGGTTCGGCCGGCACCATCGCCAGCGGCGATTATCTCAAGCATCTCTTTCCGGCGAGTAAAATTGCTGCCAGCGAAGCGCTGCAATGCCCCACGCTGCTGCAAAATGGCTTTGGCGCGCACCGCATTGAGGGCATCGGCGACAAGCACGTGCCGTGGATCCATAACGTCAAAAACTCCGACATGGTTGTTGCGATCGACGATAACGCGGTTGTGCATCTCATGCGCCTGTTCAATGAGCCGGTCGGACGGGCCTACCTGGTAAAACAGGGCGTTCCGGAAGCGATCGTTAATCAACTGGACTTGTTGGGTTTCTCCGGCATTGCCAACATGCTCTCGGCGATCAAGATGGCCAAGTATTACGAAATGGGCGACAGCGATATCGTGGTGACCGTGCTGACCGATTCGATGCAGTTGTACGCCAGCCGGATCAAGGAAATGCGCGCTGAAGAGGGTGAATACACCGAGGCGATGGCAGCCGCTGATTTTGCCCGCTACCTGCTGGGCGAATCCACCGATAACCTGCTTGAACTCAGCTATGTTGACCGCAAGCGCGTTCATAATTTGAAGTATTACACCTGGGTTGAGCAGCAGGGCAAGACCTACGACGAAATCCAGGCGCAGTGGTACGATCCCGACTACTGGACCGACATCCCGAAACAGGTCGGGGAAATTGACGCCATGATTGAGGAATTCAACCAGGAAGTTGGACTGCTCAAGTAAGTGAAAACAGCCATCCGGTGCGGGTTTCCCGCACCGGATGGCTGATTTAAGCGAGGTTGGCATGGGCAATCTTCCATCCAGCACGGCGTTAATCCTGGTCGCAGTGGTCACCGACCCGCGCGATTTGGAGATTGCACGGTTGCTGGGGTGGTATCGCATCCCGTTGCGGCACGCGCCAAAGGTGGTATCGGTGGATTACCTGGCGTTTTACCAGACCGGCAACTTTGGCGAGGAACGCCGCTGGCAGATCGAAATGATTGCACCGGTGCGCGGTCACGAGATGGCCACCCGGGCGGAACTGCTGCGCAGCGAACCTGATCACCCACGGGCAAAGGAAGAGTATTACAAGATTCAACTGGGCCCGCTGCAGGCGCTGCCGGCGCCGATCCAGGCGGGCAAATGGCGGCGGTTGACCTTTCTCTACACTACCGGTGAAATGTTAATGAATGCGCATCGTCTTTCTGACCTGGTGGTGCGGACGGAAGAGCGCAGCCTGTTGTGGCGGTCGCTGCGAGAGCGGGCACTACAAGAGGGGCAATACCAGGCCGATGACCTGCCCGACGACCTGATTGACCCGGCGTTGCTGGCGTTGTTGGGCGACCTGAGCAACCTGAAGGAACAAAAAGACCGCTACCAGGCGGATCAAAACTGGTAAAATGGCACAACCATTCGGTGAGGAGTGAGTCATGAGCAGCTTATTGTTAAAAAATGGTACGCTGATTACTGCCGCCGAGACGTTTCAAGCGGATATCCTGGTGGAAGGTGAAATGATCGCGCAAATTGGTCCATCCCTGACTGCGCCGGAAGGAGCGCGGGTGGTGGATGCCTCTGGAAAACTGATTCTGCCCGGCGGCGTGGATGTTCACACGCATTTCGACCTGCCCATGGCCGGCACAGTTTCAGCAGACGACCACTATACCGGTCACAAGGCTGCGGCTTTCGGCGGCACCACCACTGTGATCGATTTCGTTTCGCAGGATACCAGCCCCCTGCTGGCCAACGTGGAAGCCTGGCGCGCCAAAGCCGATCCCAAGGCGGCCATCGATTTTGGCTTTCACATGAACATCACCCATTTTGACGCGCAGGTAGCAGATGAAATTGGACAGCTCCCCACTGCGGGCATCACCAGCGTCAAGGTCTTTACTGCTTATAACAACCGCTTGCGCATTTCGGACGGCGATATTTATCAAGTCATGCGGTTGGCAAGGAAACACGGGTTGCTCACACTGGTGCACGCGGAAAACGGGGATGTCATCGAAACCCTGATTGCCGAGGCACAGGCGGCCGGCCGCACCACCCCCGAATGGCACGCCCTCACCCGGCCGGCCTGGGGGGCCGTGGAAGCCACTTTGCGCTCGGCGGCAATCGCTGCCCAGGCGGATGCGCCGGTGTATATCGTGCACATGAACGCGGGCGGCGAGGTGGACCAACTGGCTTACGCGCGCTCGCGGGGCGTGGCTGTGATGGGTGAAACCTGCCCGCAGTACCTGTTCTTTACGGTGGACGATCTGCGCCGGCCGGATGGAGCCAAATGGATTTGCTCGCCGCCCGTGCGCTCCGCCGCCGACAACGCCCGCCTGTGGGAGGGAATTGCTAACGGCACCTTGCAGGTGATGGCGACCGATCACTGCTCCTTCTTCTTCGACGGGCGAAAACCGATTATTTATGAAGGCCAACCCGTTGCCATTCCGGGCAAGGAACTGGGCTACGATAATTTCACCCGCGTGCCAAATGGCCTGCCGGGCGTGGGCGACCGCTTGCCCATCCTGTGGACAATGGGCGTGGGGAGTGGCAAGATCACCGCGAACCAGTTCGTAGCCCTGAATTGCACCAACCCCGCGCGGATTTTTGGCATGTACCCCAAAAAGGGCACCCTGATGCCGGGCGCAGACGCGGATATTGTCATCTGGGATCCGCAGCGCAAGGTTAAATACGGCGTGGCGCATGCCCAACATCGCACCGATTACAACCTGTATGAAGGCTGGGAATTAACCGGTTACCCGGAGAGCGTCTTCCTGCGGGGAAATTTGATTGTGGAAAATGAAACCTGGTTTGGCAAACCCGGGATGGGGCGGTATATCAACCGCAAACCATTTGGAGATATACTGTAAAGGATGCCATCCTGGGTTGTATTCATTCTGCTGGTACTGCCGATCGTCGCGGCATTGGCCATTTTTGCGTTGGAACGGCTGCGCCCCAATTTCGGGCTGGCGTGGTTGATTGCCATGCTGGCCGCGGTGGGCGGCTGGGGCCTGCTGCTGGCGCTGGGTCTGCGTAACCCGGCCCCGTTGCAACTGGCCGACTGGCTTCCCATCCAGGTGAGGCTGGATGACCGCCTGTTGTTGCAGGTAGACCCGGTCTCCTGGCCGCTGGCTTTCAGCCTGGCCGCGCTGCTCCTGGCGGTCATTCTAACCGCCCCGGTTCGCCTGGGGCAAAAGAGCATCCCGGTGGCCTGGGCCAGTAACCTGTTCATCACCAGCATAGGCCTGATGGGGGTTTTGTCCGGCAACCTGGTCACGTTGCTGCTGGTGTGGTCGCTGATCGATGTTGTCGAGTTGATCGTCATGCTGCGCACGGTGCAGGAACCGCGTTTGAACCGTCAGGTGATCCTCGCATTTGCCGCGCGCGTATCCGGAACAATCGTCGCCCTGGCTGCCCTGGTGGTGGATCAGGACGCTGCAGGTTCAGGCGCGCCAAACGCATTTCCACAGGCCAACGTGCTCTTGCTCTTGGCGGCCGGATTGCGGCTCGGCGTGCTGCCGCTCAATTTGCCCTACCAGCAGGAAATCCGCATGCGGCGCGGCGTGGGAACATTGCTGCGCATGGTTTCGACGGCCACCAGCCTGGTGCTGCTGGCGCGCCTGAGCCCCATTGAGGTCACCGCCGGCGGAGGCGCATTGCTGCTGGTGGCTTCCGCCATCGCTGCTTTATACGCGGCGGCGATGTGGGCCAGCGCTGCCAATGAGCTGGACGGCCGGCCGTACTGGATCATTTCACTGGCCGGTATGGCTTTGATCAGTGTCGTCAACGGGAACCCGCTTAACAGCCTGGCGTGGTCCACATTGATGATCCTGTGCGGGGGCGTGTTGTTCCTGTATTCCGGGCGGGCAAGGTTCTCGATCGTGCTGCCCATCCTGGCAGCCGCGGCATTAAGTGGCCTGCCTTTCACGCCGGCGGCTTACGGCTGGCCTGGCGTGGTAGATGAGAGTTTTACTGTTTTCGACCTGGCGCTGGTCCTGATCCCGGCATTGCTGATGTTCGGCATGATCCGGCACGCCATGACCCCCGGTGATGCGTTGAAGGACATGCAGGGTTGGATTCGGGTGGCCTACCCACTGGGGCTCTTTATGCTGGTGGCAAGCGCCTGGTTGATCGTTTTCCTGGGTGCGGGTCAAACCCTGATTGTCGGCCCCTGGGCGGTGAGCCTGGCTTCCAGCCTGGTTGCGGCAGGTATGCTCTTCGCAGCTCACCGCTGGCGCAGCACGGCGCACGAAAACCGCCGATTTGAGTGGATTAGGAGCCTATTTCGAGTGATTGGGAAATGGCTGACCTCCGTCTTAAGCCTGCGGTGGCTGTATGTATTGTTTAATGATTTCATGAAAGCAGTCCACTGGCTGGTGGAAGGTTTTTCCGTGATCCTGGAGGGTGAAGGCGGCGTCCTGTGGGTGTTGGTGTTGCTGGCTTTGCTGTTGACCCTGCTTTTACCTGAGGGGTTGCGATGAACGAACCTGCCTGGAGTTGGCTTCCACTGACCCTGGTAATTGTGTCAACCCTCACGCTGCTCATCAGTCAGCGTTGGCGTTGGAGCATCATTGCCTTTGCCATCCAGTACATCGGCATGTTCTGGATGATCTCGTGGGAATGGCCGATCGGCCTGGCAGCGGTAAAACTGGTCACCGGTTGGATGGCCGGAGCCGTGTTGGCAATTTCACAACCCGGTACAGCGTTGGCTGAAACCGGTTTTACGCGCATCTCCGGCGGCGGATTCAAGTTGATCACCGCGGCGTTAACCTGGGTAATGGCTTTTGCCATCGCGCCATCGTTGCAAACCTTGTTTCCGGCCGCGAGCGCTTATTTAATGGGCGCGATCATTTTAATCGGCATGGGGCTATTGCAACTGGGCATGTCTCACCAGCCGCTGCGCGTGATCCTGGGACTGTTCACGGTCCTTTCAGGTTTTGAGCTGCTGTATGCTGCCGTGGATCGTTCGGTGCTGGTTGCTGGTCTGATTTCCGGCGTCAATCTTGGCCTGGCATTGGTGGGCGCATTCCTGCTGGTCAATCCTGAACCGGAGGAAACGCTGTGAGCACGGTAACGTTTTGGATTTTCGTTCCCTTTGGCGTTTCCATTTTGTTGGTCTTGTTCAACCGGTTTATCCGTATCACCCGCTGGATCGCCGCAGGGGTGACGCTTGGGCTTGCCCTGGCCGCGGCTTTTGTAAATTTCGATGAACTGGTCCTGTTAGGCGGGCGGGCGTATGAACTATCCACATCCTTCTCCGTGCTGGGCAGGCAGTTGGTGCTCAATTCCAATGACCGGTTCTTCCTGGTGCTGGTGTACGGGCTGGGCGCTTTCTGGTTTCTGGGCGCGCCGGCCGCAGGAACGCACCGGTTATTTGCGCCGTTGGGGTTGGCAATCATCGCCATCCTTGTGGCCTCCCTGGCAGTTGAGCCGTTTCTGTACGCGGCTCCACTGGTAGAACTGGCCGTTCTGGTCAGCATTCCGATGCTGGTTGCGCCGGGCCGACCGGCTGGTCAGGGCGTGCTGCGATATTTAATCTTTATGACGTTGGGCATGCCATTTATTTTGCTGGGCGGGTGGGCGCTGAACGCCATTGAGATTAACCCGGCAAATGATACGCTGCTGCTTGAGGCGATGCTCCTGCTGGGCCTGGGATTAGCATTCTGGTTGGCGATATTACCGTTTTACACCTGGCTTCCGCTGCTCAGCGGCGAAAGCCAACCCTATAATGCAGCGTTTCTGTTCAGCCTGCTTCCCACGGTGGTCTTTTTTCTCATGCTCAACTTCCTGGATGCTTTTGCTTTTCTACGCAATTCGCCTGTTTTCTTCCAGGGGTTGCAGTTGGCCGGAACCATCATGGTGGCAACGGCGGGCATTTGGGCGGCGTTTCAACGCGACCTGACGCGGCTGTTTGGTTACGCAGTCATCCAGGAGACCGGGTTTGCGCTGCTGGCGATCAGCCTGCACTCAGAAACCGGCCTGGCGTTGTTCGCCGCCGGGCTGGTTCCCCGGTTGATCGGATTTGGATTGTTCGCGCTATCCTTATCGGTCATGCAAAGCCGCAACGTTTCATTGCGGTTCGAGGATGAAGGCCTGGCCTTCTGGCAGGTGCCAATTGCATCGCTTGCCAGCCTGGTGGCGATCTTCTCGATCAGCGGGCTGCCATTGCTGGCCGGATTCCCGGTCCGGCAACCGTTGCTGGAAGAGCTGGGCGCCGGTTCCATCGCCGTGGCAATTTGGGCTTTGATCGGCAGCGCGGGGATGATGTATGGCGGTTTGCGCTACCTGAGCGCCCTGTTTCGCCGGGAACCAACGACCGGCCAGCCTGGCGAGGGTTGGTATCAGATCGCGTTGCTCTCGGCCGGGGTTGTGATGTTGTTTGTGGCGGGCGTTTTTCCAACGCCGATGATTTCAATGATGCTGAATGTTCTGAGTGGATTTGCCAATTTGTTCTAATCCAAAAACCCGGATGGTATAATCCTTAAAAGAGTTTATTCTCTGAGGTGATGCATGGACCTGGAACAGATCATCAAGCGCCTGGATTGGCTTGACGACGAACGCCGAAAAGATAAATTGACAATTGCGACATTGGAAGAAAAGGTCAACAACCTGGCCGGAAGTATTCCGTCGCTGTTGCAGCAAATCAAGGAACAAAGCCTGGAATTGGCCCGTTTGGCCGGCGCAATGCCGCGCTTTGATCAGTTGGAAACCATGATTGGCCAAATCCGGGTGGAAACCAACCGCACGGTCGAGGCGGCCGAACGCCAGCGGGTCGAGCGCGACCGGGAAATTGAAAAACAGCGTCGGGCGGACGTTGAATCGCTGAATGTTGCCATTGGCGATGTGCGAAAGGGGTTGGACCCCATCCCCGAGTTGAAACGCAGCCTGCAAGCGCGGGTGGAGGAAGATTTTCGCCTGGGGCGGTTGATCGAAGAGCTGGAGCTTAAGCTGTCCGAATCCATGCGGGGTGACGAGGAATATCGCCGTGCGCAAAAATTATTGGAAGATGCCCAGCGGCAGGACACCAAACGCCTGACCGACCTGCAGGGCGAAGTGGCTGCGCTGCGTAAACGCATGGAAGAGCAGCGCGGCAAATCAGATTTGAACGCCGAATCGCTGCGCAAGATCGAGATGCGCTTATCGGAATTCCAGGCGGCCGAAGGCGAGCGCCGCCAGGCTCAAACCGCGTTCATTGAAAAACAAAACCTGCTCCAGGTGGAGCGCGACCGCGTATGGAAAGATTGGAAAGTTCGCTTCGAGGTCATCGAAAAATCGGCGCAGAACCTGGACGCCCAGCTTCAAGCCCTGGATGCCACCCACCGCTCGATCAAACGCGCCCAGGAAGGCTTTGAGGAAATCTCGCAGCGCTTTGAACGGCGCATCAATGAAATCACCGAAATGCAACGCTTAACTGAAGATCGCTTCCGGCAGGAATGGGTTTCTTTCAAGGCAGATGACCAGAAACGCTGGACCAACTACACCCTGTCTCAGGAGGAAACTCAGCGCGAGGTGAACCGCCAGTTTGAAAAGATCAATGATCGCCTGGTCACGCTGGAAGATAACGCCCAGGAGATCCGCGATTTGCAGCGCCAAATTGTCGAAGAAACCCAGAAGCGGTTGCAGGCGCTCCTTTCCACCGCGCACGACTGGATGGAGCAGTACGACAAGAACTTTAGCCAGACCCGGTAGGAGGGCGGCGTGCACGTTATTGGCACCGCCGGGCATGTCGATCACGGTAAATCCACGCTGGTAGCAGCGCTCACCGGCATCCATCCTGACCGCCTCAAGGAGGAGCAGGAGCGGGAGATGACCATTGACCTGGGATTCGCCTGGATGAAGCTGCCCGGCGGGGAATCCGTGGGCATTGTGGACGTTCCCGGCCACCGCGATTTCATCGAGAATATGCTGGCCGGCGTGGGCGGGATTGACGCCGCGCTGTTTGTGATCGCCGCGGATGAGGGCGTGATGCCGCAAACGCGTGAGCACTTGGCCATCCTAGATCTGTTGCAGGTG
>CALMIB010000449.1 GCA_937863945.1 uncultured Longilinea sp. | reverse complement strand
ATTGGCCTATAATAAACGCATTCCATCTTGCACGGAGAACGCCATGCCCGCACCCGAAATCATCCGCCAACTGGTTGAAAAATTCAAAGAAAATTACGCGGCCTATCACTCAGGCAAATACAATGAGGCGCAACTGCGCCAGGAATTTGTGGATAAATTTTTCGAAGCGCTTGGCTGGGATGTTTACAACAAAAATGGAGCAGCCCCGGACTACCGCGACGTGGTGGTCGAGGATTCACTCGAAATCGAGGGCAGTTCGAAAGCGCCGGATTACGCCTTCAAGATCGGCAAGGAACGCAAGTTTTATGTGGAAGCCAAAAAACCCAGTGTGGATATCCAGTATGATATTCACCCGGCCTATCAACTCAAACGCTATGCATGGAACGCGCACCTGCCGCTCAGCATCCTGACGGATTTTGAAGAGCTGGCGGTGTATAACTGCAAAAACAAGCCCAACCCCAACGACAGCGCCGCGACCGGGCGCGACCTGTTCTTCCGGTACACTGAATACGTAGACCGCTGGGATGAGATCGCGGCAATCTTTTCCAAGGAGGCGGCATGGAAAGGCGCGTTCGACCGCTTCGCGGATACCAGCAAAGGCAAAAAGGGCACCACCGGCGTCGACGACGCGATTTTGGACGATATTGAAAACTGGCGCAAGCTGCTGGCGCTTAACATCGCGCTGCGCAACCCGCAGGTGGCCGACGAACACCAGTTGAATTACGCGGTGCAGATGACGATCGACCGCATCCTGTTCCTGCGCATTTGCGAGGACCGGGGCATCGAACCCGAAGAACAATTAAAGGGCATATCCAAAACCGCGGGGATTTACCCGCAAATGGTGGAATTGTTCCGGCGGGCGGATTTGAAATACAACTCCGGGCTGTTTCACTTCAACAAGGAAAAAGGCAACCACGGCGACCCGGATACCTTTACGCCAAACCTGAAGATCGACGACAAGGTTCTCAAGGAGATCATTAGCAGCATTTATTATCCCTGCCCGTACATTTTCAAAGAA
>CALMIB010000448.1 GCA_937863945.1 uncultured Longilinea sp. | reverse complement strand
AAGTTCCTGGCGCGCCGGCAAGACGAGAGCGAACAGTCTTCCCTGCCTCCTGCGTCCGTCCCAAATCCGCCCGATTGATCCTCACCGGGCGGTTTTCTCATTGGTTTGTTCATCCATCCACTACCCCACCGGAGATCTGTCATGAATCGTCTCAATTACGGCAAAACATTCCTGCTCGGCTTTGGCTTTTTTGGCATCAGCGTCATCTGGATGGTTTACAACAGTTTTGTTCCGCTGTTCCTGGCGAACAAATTCCAGTTGAGCCCGGCCTGGATCGGCTTTTTTATGACCCTCGACAACATCGCCGCCTTCCTGATCCAACCGCCCGTCGGCGCCTGGTCCGACCGCCTGCGGACGCCCATTGGCCGGCGCATGCCCTTCATTCTCATCGGCGCTCCGATTGGGGCCATTGTGTTCGGGCTCATTCCGCTGGCCAATGTCCTTCCGCTGTTTGTCGCCTGCACCAGCACCCTGCTGGTGAGCATGGCCTTCTGGCGCATCCCGGTCATCGCGCTCATGCCCGACATCACCCCCTCGCACTTCCGCTCGCAGGCCAACGGCATCATCAACCTGATGGGCGGCGTGGGTTCGATCGTCGCCACGCTGATCGGCGGACGCCTGTACGACATGACCCCCAACCATGCCTACCCCTTCTGGATGGGCTCCATCCTGGTGATCGTATCCGCGGTACTGGTGTTCATTTTTATCAAAGAGCCGAAAGAGTACGAATCAACTTCTGAAGAGCGGCCCGACTTATGGAAAGCCTTCCTGACCGTCGTGCGCGGCGAGGAGAAGAGCGCGCTGCGCATCCTGCTGGCGATCTTCTTCTGGTTCGTCGCCTATAACGCCATCGAGGCCTTCTTTACGCTGTACGCGCAGAACCATCTTGGCCTGCCCGGCGGGCAGGGCGCGCAACTGCTGGGACAGCTTTCATTTGTCTTTGTGCTCTTCGCGCTACCGGCCGGTTATATTGGCGGCAGCCTGGGACGCCGCAGAACTATCATGACCGGCATCATCGGTATGGGCCTGGCTATGCTGCTCATCTACTTCCTGCCCAGAGAAACGTTGATCATTCCCCTGGGCAAAGTATTCGGGCTGGGGCAGATGTACGTAATCAGTATTTTTCTCATGCTGGCCGGTGCATTCTGGGCAATGATCAACGTCAACTCGCTGCCAATGGTCGTCGATATGACCGATAACGCGCGCATCGGCACCTACACCGGTCTGTACTACCTGTTCTCCACGCTGGCGGCCATCGCCGGACCCAACATCAACGGTTGGATCATTGCACTGACGCAAAACAATTACAGCAATGTGATGATCGTTGGACCCGTTTTCATGCTGCTGGCTCTCATCATGATGGCAGGCGTGCGCCGCGGTGAAGCGCGCCCCCTGCCGCAATCCAATTAAAAATCCGGCAGTCGCACCTCCAAAAACAGGCTCACCATGAGCCTGTTTTTGGAACAAAGATCACTCCGCTCCGTGAAATCCAGTCGGCTGTTTATCTTGTCACCCAATTTGTTCCGATGTATACTTTACCTACCGGCCTGAGTTCACAGGCTGGGCATTTCCAACCCTACTTTTTGTTGGAGGAAGAAGAAAATGGCAAAGAAACTTTCCTTAGTTTTGGCAGTAGTCGTCATGGCTTCCATGATCCTGGCTGCCTGCGCTCCTGCGGCTACGCCGACCGCTGTGCCTGTTGTTGAACCCACCGCGGCTCCCGTCGAGCCCACTGCGGCCCCTGTCGAGCCCACCGCGGCTCCCGTCGAGCCCACCGCTGAACCCGTCGCCAAGATCAAGGTCTGCGAAGTGACCGACACCGGCGGTATTGATGACAAGAGCTTCAATGCGACCGCCTGGAAGGGCGTGACCGATGCGATGGAAACCCTGGGCGTCGAAGGCAAATACCTGGAATCTCAGGAAGTCGCCGACTATGAGAAGAACCTGAACGCCTTCATCGAAGAAAAATGCGACCTGATCATCCCGGTTGGCTTCTTCCTGTCGGACGCCACGGCTGCTGCTGCGGCTGCGAATCCCGATCAGAAGTTCTCCATCGTCGATCAGGCCTATGACCCGATCATCCCGAACGTTCAGAGCCAGGTCTTCCAGACCGACCAGGCCGCTTTCCTGGCCGGCTATCTGGCCGCCGGCATGACCAAGACCGGCAAGGTTGCCACCTTCGGCGGCTTCCCCATCCCGACCGTCACCATCTTCATGGATGGTTTCGCTCGCGGCGTTGCTTACTACAATGAAAAGAATGGCACGGCCGTTGAAGTTCTCGGTTGGGACATCAACAACCCCGACGCCGGCACCTTCTCCAGCTCTTTTGACGATCAGACCAAGGGTAAAGAACTCGGCATGTCCTTCATGGACGAAGGCGCCGACATCATCATGCCCGTTGCCGGTCCTGTGGGCCTGGGCACCGCTGCAGCCGTCAAGGAACGCGGCGCGGGCTACTACATCATTGGCGTTGACAGCGACTGGGCTCTGACCAATCCTGACTTCGCTGATGTCATCCTGACCTCGGTCATGAAGCTGATGGACGCCACCGTGCTCGCCTCTGTCCAGTCCGTCATCGACGGCACCTTCAAGGGCGGCAACGTTGTTGGCACTCTGGCGAACAATGGTGTTGGTCTCGGCACCATCAATCCTGCGGTTCCCGAAGCCCTGCGCGCTGAAACCGAAGCCTTGATCCCGTTGATTGTTGACGGCACCATCCAGTTGAGCGAAACCTTCGCGATCGCCCAGTAATTTTGCAAGTGTTTCAAAAACTGCCAGGAGCAATCCTGGCAGTTTTTTATTACCGGATCATAATTTAAATTGTGACGGTTCGCGGTCAGGTGGATGGGTAATTGTGGTAAAATTAACCAATTCAAATCTTCATACGGAGCGGTCATGACGCCCATTCTACAACTTTCCGGGATTACCAAACGCTTTCCTGGCGTACTGGCAAATGACCATATCAATCTGCACCTGGATGAGGGGGAGATTTTAGCCCTTTTGGGTGAAAACGGTGCAGGCAAAACCACATTGATGAACATTCTATATGGTTTGTACCAGCCAGACGAAGGCGAAATCTCCGTACGCGGCAAACCCATTCAAGTTCACTCGCCCACCGACGCCATCAAAGCCGGCATCGGCATGGTACACCAGCACTTCATGCTGGTGCCTGTGTTCACGGTGACTGAAAACGTGATGCTCGGCGAGGAAACGGTCAAGCCCGGCGGCTTCCTGGATCGTCCCAAAGCCGCGAAACGCATTCGCGATATTTCTGAAACCTACAATCTGGAAGTCAATCCGGATTTGTATGTCGGGGACCTGCCGGTTGGCGTGCAGCAGCGCGTGGAAATCATCAAACTGCTCTACCGCGAGGCCGACATCCTCATTTTCGATGAACCCACAGCCGTCCTCACCCCGCAGGAAGCCGACGAGTTGTTTGAAATCATGCGCTCGCTGGCCAAACAGGGCAAATCGATCATTTTCATCACCCACAAACTGCGCGAGGTGCTGGCCATTTCCGACCGCATCATGGTCATCCGCCGCGGCGCGGTGGTGGGCGAAACCACACCGGCGGAAGCCGATCAGAACAAACTGGCGGCCATGATGGTGGGTCGGCCGGTCAACCTTGAAGTGGAACGCGAAGAATGCCGCCCCGGCGAAGTAGTCCTCAAGGTGGAAAACCTGGTCATGCACGATGAGATCAATAACGTTGCCGTGAACGATGTTTCTTTTGAAATCCGCGCGGGCGAAATCCTGGGCGTGGCCGGCGTGCAGGGCAACGGTCAGACTGAACTCGTCGAGGCCATCACCGGCATGAAGCACCCCGTATCCGGCAAGGCGACCCTGCTGGACAAAGACATCACCGCCGCAAGCCCGCGGCACATCACCGAAAGTGGCTCGGCCCACATCCCCGAAGACCGCCAGCGCGACGGCCTGGTTCTGCCTTTCCCGATTATTGAAAACCTGATCCTGTGCACCTACTACAAAGAGCCTTTTTCCAGGGGAATCATACTGGACCAGGTAAAAATTGAGGAGAACGCGGAAGCGC
>CALMIB010000447.1 GCA_937863945.1 uncultured Longilinea sp. | reverse complement strand
GGGCAGGCCCAGGCTGACCTTCACGGCGGCAAGTTCGGGGAAAAGCGCGTTCACCTGCGCCGTCACCTCGGCCGGGTCCACGTCCAGCGCGGAAGTTCCGTTGAGCTTCAAGGCCGTTTCCACGTCCGCCGGGCTCAAACGTTGCAGCCCGGTGATTTGCAGGCTGCTGACTTCAAAAGCGGACCCGCTGGTCAGCAGGAAGATGCCAATCAGCATGGCCACCACCAGCAACCCGGATACCAGCCGCCAGCCGGGGTTGATCATGGGAACTGCCGGGAGCCGGACTTCAACCCCAGAAGCATCGAGGTTGTAATAATACTGGCGGCGGACATTGCCGCGCGCGCTCTGGTGAACCGGGCGGGCTCCGCGCGTGGAAGAGGCCCCGCGGGTGACCACCGGCTGGTTCTTTACCGGGGCCTGGGCGCGCTGGTGAACGTGCTCAATGCGCGCCTGAGCCTGCTGGGTGCGGCGTTGGCGCACCTGGTTGGAGCGGGAATTGGTTGGGGTGGCGGACGAAATAGGGCTCATGCGCTTCTCCTGTACTGGCGTTCGGTGCGTTGCTGATCGGCGTTGCGCTCCAGGACCAGCGAAACCAGGCGATCGACCAGTTCGGGGTAGGAAATTCCAGCCGCTTCCCACAGCTTGGGGTACATGCTGATGCTGGTGAAACCTGGAATGGTGTTGACTTCGCTGACATAAATTTCGCCGGAGGATTCGCTGTAAAGGAAATCCACGCGCGCCATGCCCGCGCAATCGATGGCCTGATAAATGGCGACCGCGAGGTTGCGAATCTCTTCCCGCTGGGTTTCGCTCAGGTTGGCGGGAATGATCAATTCAGAGCGGTCGTCGACGTATTTGGCGTTGTAGGTGTAAAAGTCATCCGACGGGCGAATCTCGCCCGGAACCGATGCGATGGGTTGGTCGTTGCCCAGCACGCTCACTTCGATTTCCCGCGGCTTGTCCAGGCCGCGTTCAACCAGGACGCGCCGGTCAAAGCGAGCTGCCTCGAGCAGACCTTCGTACAGATCGGAGCGGCTGCGCACTTTGCTGATGCCCACCGACGAACCCAGGTTGGCGGGTTTGGTGAACAGCGGGTAGGCAGAGACTTTTTCGCAGGCTGCGATGGCCGTTTCGATGTCCTGCTCGATGGCGCGGCGGGTCAAAACAATCGAATCCAACACCGGAATGCCGTTGGCGCGCATCACGTCTTTGAAGAGGGCCTTGTCCATGCCCACCGAAGACCCGAGCACGCCGGCGCCCACGTAGGGCAGGCCGATGAGTTCAAACAGGCCCTGGATGGTACCATCTTCGCCAAACGTGCCGTGCAGCACCGGGAAGATCACATCCAGTTCGGCGTAGGGGGTCAGCGCGCCGTCCTTGAGCGCGAAGAGCGTGCGTTGGCCGGCCTGCGGCAGCAGGGTGACCGGGGTCAGGGGAGCGGTGTTGCCCTTTTCGAGTGCGTCCAGGGCATGATCGCCGGCCAGCCACTGGCCGTCATGGGTGATGCCGATCAGGGTCACGTCGTAGCGCTTCCCATCCAGCACGCGCACAACCGAACGGGCGGACATGAGCGAGACCTCGTGTTCGCCGGAGCGGCCGCCGAAAAGGATGCCAATGCGGATCTTTTGTTTCAAGTCACTTCCGGTAAGGTTGGTTGCCATCGTTAAGAATCCCATTCGCCAAGCAATTCCACTTCCAATTCCAGCGAAACGCCGAACTTTTCCTGGACCCGTGTGCGGGCCAACTGGATCAGTTTCCAGATGTCGCTGGCGGTTGCCTGGTCGTTATTGACAAAGAAATTGGCATGCACGGAGCTGATTTCCACGCCGCCGATGCGCGTGCCCTTCAAACCGGCTGCCTCGATCAGCCGCCCGGCGTAATCCCCCGCCGGATTCTTGAACATCGAACCCAGGCTGGCGCCCGGGGGTTGCGTGCGGCGGCGCTGGGCCGAATTGGCTTCCATGCGCCCCTGGACGGCTTCCGGCGTGTCTGCCAACAGCTTCATTTTCGCGGCGAGGATGATTGCCTGCCCCGGATTGCGTTTAAGCGCGCTGCTGCGATAGGAATAATCCATCTGCTCGTTGTTGAGCGACAGGTAGCCCTTCGTACGGTGCAAGATATCTACCAAAAGCAGGTTCTGCTGCATTGAAGCGCCATGGGCGCCGGCGTTGCCATAAACCGCTCCGCCGACTGTGCCGGGAATGGTGGTTGCCCACTCCAGACCGGTAAGGCCGCTTAGCGCTGCCTGGCGGGCGACGGTGATGAGGATGGCGCCTGATTCAGCGCAAATACTGTGGGATTCACCATTCTCATCGAAATGGATGAGTCTGGCTTTATTGTGAATGACCACGCCTTCGATGCCGGCATCACTGACAAGAATATTGGAGCCGCTGCCGAGGATGAAGAAGGGGAAGTCGTTTGCCCATAGGAAGCTCACATCCTCCGCA
>CALMIB010000446.1 GCA_937863945.1 uncultured Longilinea sp. | reverse complement strand
CGCTGGTGCCGGAAGGGCGGCGTGTATTTGTCAGCATGACCGTCCGCGAGAACCTGATCCTCGGCGCATACACGCGAAACGATAAAACCGAAATCAACCAGACCATGGAAGAAATTTTCTCACTCTTTCCGCGCCTTCAGGAACGCATCAGTCAGCCCGCCGGCACGCTTTCAGGCGGTGAACAGCAAATGCTCGCGCTGGGCCGCGCCTTGATGTCACAACCAAAGCTCTTGATGATCGATGAACCGTCCCTGGGGCTTGCGCCGGTCCTGTCACAGGGCGTTCTCAAGAAACTCAAGGAAGTCAACCAGATGAAGGGGCAGACCATCCTGCTCATCGAGCAAAACGCGCGCGCCGCCATGTCAATTGCCGATTATGCCTACATCCTGGAAACGGGTAAAATTGTCCTCGAAGGCGATGCGGAATCCCTGGCGCGCGATGATCAGGTGCGCAAATCCTACCTTGGCGTTCATTAACGGTAACAATGGAAGATCGTTCGCAACAACCAAATACACCCAACCGTCAACCAGCTCATCCCGCGGCATGGATATTGATTGCGCTCGCCGCGCTGGGATTGATCCTCTGGATTGCCATCACATTCCTGCCCAAAATCACCGCGGGGGCCAGCAATTCAGGGCAATCGCGCCTTGATTTTACCGTGAAGGATCTGTCCGGGGAAACCGTCAAATTGAGTTCATTGCGCGGGAAAACAGTGCTGGTCAATTTCTGGGCCACCTGGTGCTCGCCCTGCAAAGAGGAAATGCCCCTGCTGCAATCGTATTATGACGCTCATCATCAGGATGGATTCGTACTTGTCGGCGTCAACGTCAGCGATGATGTTGAGGATGCGCGGGCATTCATTGAGGAATATGGTTATACGTTCCCGGTCTGGTCAGATCCGCCCGGAAACGTGTTAATTGACCTCGGAATGAACGGCTTGCCCGCCAGTCTGGTGATCAGCCCGGAGGGAACAGTTGTAAAACGCTGGATTGGCCCTCTAACCCAGGAAGACCTGGATGAAGTCATTACGCCGCTATTAACCATCATGAAATAGCCCGCTAAGAGATTTTTCACAAATTTAGCCAATTTCCTATCAATTTCCTTGACGAGGCCCGGGGGCTGTGATAAACTATCGCTCGTTCGGGGGCGTGGTGTAGCGGTTAACATGCGGCCCTGTCAAGGCCGAGACCGCGGGTTCGAATCCCGTCGCTCCCGCTCGAACGAGACCTCCAGTCAATGGGGGTCTTTTTCATTCGAGACCCGGGTCCCCACACAATGAATTTCACGATTTTTCAAAGTTGATTCGAACAATCGTCATTTCAGGTATACTTACCTTCGTCATTCCAAATTTCACCGTGGAGTAGATGTCCTTGACTCTCGACAAAATATTGATCCTATCACCGGTATATCGTGATTATATCTGGGGCGGGAACCGGCTTCGTCCAAGCGGCGAACAAACGGCTGAAGCCTGGGTTGTTTATGAGGATAATTTGGTTCGAACCGGCGTTCACGCTGGCAAGACGCTCGGGCAACTTTCCTTGGAATACGGTGAAAATTTACTCGGGCTGATCCCGGTTCAATCGGGCGCAAAGCGGTTCCCGTTGTTGATTAAATTATTGGATTGCGCTGATTGGCTTTCCTTGCAGGTTCACCCCAACGACGAGCAGGCTAAATTACTGGAAGGCCCGGGCCACCTTGGGAAAACCGAAGCCTGGCACATCATTGAAGCGAACGATCATGCTCAGTTGATTGCAGGCGTGCTGCCCGGCACGACCAAATCAATGCTTGAAACGGCTATACGAAATAAAAGAGTCGTTGAATATGCCCAATATCATCGTGTTCATGCCGGCGATAGCATTTTCATGCCGCCCGGCACGATCCACGCATTAGGGCCAGGCTTGCTTCTCTATGAAGTCCAGCAATCTTCCGATATCACCTATCGCGTGTACGACTGGAATCGGCCCGAAACCGCCACCCGCAGGTTGCATATCGAAAAATCTTTGGCGGTCGTCGATCCGCAATCAACCGTGAACATCCTCCCGCTGTCCACCGCGTCAGATTCCGGCGTAACCCGGCTGATTGCATGCCCCTACTTTACCCTCGAGCATATTCACGGCGACAGCCAACCGATTCAACTTTCTACCCGTAAAGCTTCGTTTCATGCCTTGACGGTCATCGCCGGCAAGGTCAGAATTCAGGCCGGCGAGGAAACGTTCGAACTGGAACGTTTCTCCAGCGCGCTCATCCCGGCGAATTGCGGCCAGTATTCGATTCAGCCAATCGGTAAAAGCTCGCTGCTCAAATCAAGCGTTGAACCGTTTTTGGAATAACCAAATAAACGCGGCCGATCGAAGATGCCGCGTTCGAATGATTGTGCAGTCTATTCTAAGCCGCAGCGACCATTTGATGGTAAACAGTCGGCAACAATCCGCCATGCAAGTAATACACAACCTCGATGGGCGTGTCGATGCGCGCGATGGCTTCGAAAGACAATCGCTCGCCGTTCTGCCGGGTGGCATGGATCGCCAACCTGGCGCCCGGCTTCATCCCATCCGTAAAATTTTGAATCTCAAACACTTCCCGGCCGGTCAAACCGTACGTGGCAGCGCTTTCGCCAGGCTGATACTCGAGCGGAAGCACACCCATCCCCACCAGGTTGGACCGATGTATGCGTTCGAAAGACTCGGCCAGGATGGCCTTCACCCCGAGCAAAAGCGCGCCCTTGGCAGCCCAGTCTCGGCTCGACCCGGAGCCGTATTCCTTCCCGGCCAGGATCAAGAGTGGAATCTGCATTTCATGATAGCGCTGCGCGGCATCATAGATGCTCATTTGCTCGCCGGTCGGGAAAAACAGGGTATATCCGCCCTCCACACCGGCCACAAGCTGGTTTTTCAGGCGGATATTGGCAAAAGTGCCACGCGTCATCACGCGGTCGTTTCCACGCCGTGATCCGTAGGAGTTGAAATCCTCAGCCGCTACGCCGCGCGAAAGAAGAAATTGGCCGGCCGGAACCTTCGTTGATATATTCCCGGCCGGTGAAATGTGGTCGGTGGTGATTGAATCACCCAGCACGGCCAGCGCGCGTACATTCTTCAACACATCTGGCTGCCGCCCGGTCAAAGCACCATCTGTGAAGTACGGCGGTTCCTGAATGTAGGTGGATTCTGCCCGCCAGGGATAAACAACCGCGTTCTGGCCGGGAATTTCATTCCATGTGGGGTTGCCGCCGAACACGCCAGAATAATTCCGGGCGAACAAATCCGGCGTCACCACCTCACGGATGCAGGCATCGATCTCCTGCGTTGACGGCCAAATATCGCGGAGATAGACCGGGGTTCCATCGACGGAAACCCCCAACGGTTCACGGTCCAGATCGATATCCACGCGGCCTGCCAGCGCGAAGGCCACCACCAGCGGCGGTGATGCCAGGTAATTGGCCTGCGCCTGAGGATGAATGCGTCCTTCGAAATTGCGGTTCCCCGATAACACCGCCGCGGTCACCAGTTTGGCCGCTTGAATGGCGTCCGCAATCTCTTTGCGAATCGGCCCGGAATTTCCAATGCAGGTGGTGCAGCCAAAACCGACCAGATTAAATCCCAGCTCGCCCAGGGGTTTCATCAAACCGGCCTTTGCCAGGTAATCCACCACCACGCGCGAACCCGGCGCCAGGCTGGTCTTGACAACCGGGCTTACTCGCAGTCCGCGTTCCACCGCCTTTTTCGCCAGCAGGCCGGCCGCGACCATCACGAAGGGGTTGGATGTGTTCGTGCAGGAAGTGATCGCCGCGATGATGACCGATCCATGGTGGAGGATATACGATTGATCCTCCAGCGTAACAACAGCTTCGGCATGGCTTTGCTCCGCAGCGATTTCGTAGCCGCGCTCGGTTTTTGGACCCGCCAGGACTTTTTTGAAATTCTCGCGCATTTCCGATAACAACACCCGGTCATGCGGCCGCTTGGGCCCGGCCAGCGAAGGCTCGATTGCGCCCAGGTCCAGTTCGATCACATCTGAATACGCCGGGTCGGGATCGTCTGCCCGGTGGAACAAGCCCTGTGCTTTGAAATACTGCTCTACAAGCTCAACCGTCTCAGGCGAGCGGCCTGTCAATTTCAGGTAAGCTAGGGTCTGGTCGTCAACCGGAAAGTAGGTGATTGTTGCGCCGTTCTCCGGCGTCATATTCGCAATCATAGCCCGGTCAGCCAGCGAAAGCGCAGCCAGCCCGGGACCAAAGAACTCAACGAACTGATCGACAACGCCTTTCTTTCTCAAAATCTGGGTAATCGTCAGAGTCAAATCGGTGGGTGTCGTGCCCGGTTTGAGCCTGCCAGACAGCCGGAACCCGACTACCTCCGGCGTGACGATCTCCAGGGGCTGTCCGAGCATCGCGGCGATGGCCTCGATGCCCCCCACGCCCCAGCCAACCACGCCCAGGCCGTTGATCATGGTAGTGTGCGAATCGGTACCCACCAGCGTTTCCGGAAAAACAAAGGTTTCACCGTTAATGAATTGTGTCCTTACCACCTGGCTGAGGTACTCCAGGTTGACCTGGTGAACGATGCCAGTCGCCGGGGGCACGATGCGAATATTAGAAAAGGCTTTTTGCGTCCAATGCAGAAATTCATATCGCTCCCGATTGCGTTCGAATTCCAGCTCGGCGTTTCGACGGAACGCATCCAGACCGGTATCATCCACCTGGACGGAATGATCGATAACCAGGTCAACCGGGATCACAGGGTTGATCGCCAGCGGATTCTTGCCGTCACGCTGCGCGGCTGAGCGCATCGCGGCCAGGTCCACCAGGACCGGCACGCCGGTAAAATCTTGCAGCACCACCCGCGACGGATAAAACGGGATCACTTCCCGGGAGTCCGCGCGCGGCTGCCAATTCAACAATTCAACCACCTTGGATAGATCGGTTTTGTTTTGCAATCCTTGCCGGTAACAGGATTCGAGCAGAATTCGTATCGCATAGGGCAATTTCTGGAATTTTTCAGGAGAATAGCCGGGGATGGACGCCAATGAATGATAAGAAAAAACCGACGGCCCGATTTGGATTTGAGGAATCTGCTCAGTTGCGGAACGCATGACTGTTTCCTTTCCTGCATTAATAACTATAATGTTGATTTGTTTGCTCAAATATATCCCATCTCATTTACACTGAAAAGGGTGATTGTGAGCAAAATTGTAATTATTAATTGTACTCATGTGTATTGACAGGTGCTTATAAAAATGATACAAATTATCCATTATGACGTTTATCGCCACGCCGCAGAACCATAAGCATCCGCGTAACCGAACAACACTCGTGAAGGTTGAGGTTTTTTTGGCGTAAGTAGTACTCAAGCCAGGACGTTTACCCAAACCTTCATAGAACCTGGAGGTTTTTTTATTTCACAAGATGAGGAGTTTGATGAA
>CALMIB010000445.1 GCA_937863945.1 uncultured Longilinea sp. | reverse complement strand
TTCCTACATCGTTACAGGCGTTGTCTGGCGATGGTTGATGAATCCGGCGACCGGGACGCGCATCAGCGGCCTGAATCTGTTGTTTGACAAATTGGGACTGGATTTCTTGATCAACCAGTGGCACACCACCCCGTACTGGGGCATCGCGGCGATCGCGCTTCCGGCCATCTGGCAGATGTCGGGGTATTGTATGGCCATCTACCTGGCGGGTCTGCGCGCCATCCCGGACGAGTTGCGCGAGGCTGCCCGCGTGGACGGCGCTTCGGAGTTTCAAATTTTGACCGGCATCGTGTTGCCGCTGTTGCAGCCGGTGACCCTGAGCGTGATGATCATCCTGGGGCACATGTCGCTGAAAGTGTTTGACCTGATCGTAGCGGTGGCCGGCAAGCAACTGCCGCTGGATGTGCCAGCCCTGTACATGTGGCAGGTCACTTTCGACGGCCTGTTCTACGGGCGCGGGGCGGCCATTGGCATCCTGCTGTTGCTGAGCGTGGCTGTATTGATCATCCCTTACCTGTTTTATTCTTTGCGCTCGGAGCCGGAATTATGACCCGCAAACGCTCCCGCCTCCTTCTTTACCTCCCGCTGGTTGCCATGGCTATCTTCTATTTGATCCCGGTGTATGTGATGCTGGTGACCGGCTTGAAGGGTTTTGAAGAAGTCAATTTAAAAACCATGTGGAATTTGCCCAGTGGCATCCATTTTGATAATTTCATTGAAGCCTACAACAAACTTGCGCCGCATCTGTGGAACAGCATCAACATGGTCCTCCCCGCGGCGGTCATCTCTTCCATCCTGGGATCGTTAAACGGTTACGTGCTGGCCAAATGGAAATTCAAGGGTGCGGATATCATCTTCCCGTTGATTTTGTTCGGCATGTTCATCCCCTACCAGAGTATCCTGATCCCGCTGGTTGAATTCATGAAGACGATCAATCTGTACGGTGGGCTGCCAGGCCTGGTGCTGACGCATGTCATCTACGGCATCCCCATCACCACGCTGACCTTTCGCAATTATTACGCCACCATCCCCAAGGAATTGGTCGAGGCGGCCAAGATCGACGGCGCCGGCATAATGGGCGTCTATTGGAACATCCTGCTGCCCATCTCCATTCCCAGTTTTGTGGTGGTGCTGATCTGGCAATTCACCCAGGCCTGGAACGATTTTCTTTTCGCGGTAGTGCTGACCAGCCCATCCAACTGGCCGGTCACCGTGGCTTTGAACAACATGGCCGGCAGCCAGATCGTGGCCTGGAACGTGCAAATGGCCGGTTCCTTCCTCACCGCGCTGCCGACGCTGTTGGTGTACATCTTCCTGGGACGGTATTTCCTGTGCGGCATGATGGCCGGCGCGCTCAAAGGTTAATCATTGGGTTTCCTCCATCCATTGCAGCCTCCGGTTCTCTGGAGGCTGCAACTATTTCCTGTATAATGGGATTATTCGTACAATCCCTGAAGAGGATTATTGATGTACTGTGTTTGAGGTTTGATACCTGCTGCCAGTTGGCAGCCCCGTTTCCGCCCAGGCGCCTGACCGGCCGTCGCTTTTATTTGCGTGCCGCCAGCCCTGGCGGCATTTTTCATGCATTGAGAGGAAACCTGGATGGACGACCAAACCGTAATTCTGTTTACCCGCAATGGCCTGGGACATGGCCCGGAAAGCCTGCAACTTGCTCTGGCGAATAAGTTCCTGCAATTGATGCTGGCCTCCGGCCGCCTGCCGGCCAAGGTCCTGTTTTATACCGACGGCGTCAGGTTGGCCTGCAGCGGCTCGCCGGTGCTGGAGCCGCTGCGAGAAATGCAGCAGCGCGGCGTGGAACTGGTTTTGTGCCAGACCTGCCTGGAAACTTTCGGCCTGGCGGGCGAGGTACAGGTTGGCGTGGTTGGCGGGATGGGTGATATTCTCGAAGCGCTGCAGCAGGCTGGCAAGGTGATCAGCGTATAAAAAACGATCGGGAGGCTCTTTAGCAGCCTCCCGGTTATTGGTTATCATCTTTTTGCTTTTTCAGCAATTCGCGGCGCTGCCTGAGCGCACGCCAGGCCAAAAATGCGCCGATGAGCGCGCCGCCGATATAGCCGTATGGCGGCAGCAGCAGCCCAAATGCCACGGTGATCACCGCAACCAGTCCAATGGCCAGCAGCCAGTCGATGAAATCCATGCACTGATTATACCGCTGAACCCATCCGGCGGGTGGAACCGCGGACCGGACGCAGGTCCCCCCCCCACGTCGATATCTTACCCATCCGAGGGCCCGGTGACGGCCGGATCCGCGGGGATCCAGCACAGCCCATTGGGGTACTCGGAACATTGGATGCGGTACCATTGGCCGTCGGCGCTGATGCCGACCACGTGGGGGATTTTGTCAGCCGGAACGGCGCCCAGCAGTTCAAACGCGCTGCCCGTCCCCGCGTGCAACTCGGCTTCGACCTGCGTGTGGACCGACAGCCAGGCAAAGGCTTCATCCGCGGGAACGTTGCGCGATGTACGAGCAGCGCCTGCGCTGGGGTCTGCGCCAGTACTTCCTGCGCCGCAATTTCCCCGAG
>CALMIB010000444.1 GCA_937863945.1 uncultured Longilinea sp. | reverse complement strand
GGACAAGTACTTTACCCAGGTCTGGCCGGAACTGCAGTTAACCCGCGACCAATTTGTGGAGTTGGGCCACCAGGTGCAGCCGTGGGGCGAATCGTTCTGCATGCCGGTGCTGGCCCTCAAGCTGTCCGACTACCGCAACGCGGTCTCCGAGCTGCACGGCCAGGTTTCGCGGCGCATGTGGAACTGGATGTGGCCGAACCTGCGAGCTGAGGAAGTGCCCATCACGCACGTGACCAACGGCGTGCACACCGGCACTTTCCTGGCCCGCCGGCTGCGCCTGCTCTTCGATCGCTACCTGGGCGCGGACTGGATGGAGAATATCGACGACCCGGAGATGTGGGCGCAGATTGAGAACATTCCCGACGGTGAATTGTGGCAGGTTCGCCGCCACCTGAAGCGCAAGCTGGTGGTGTTTGCCAATACGCGCACGCGCACGCTCTGGCAGAGCGGCAGCATCACCCCCGCGCAGGTGGTGGCCGGGGGGCTCTTCCTGGAGCCGTATTCGCTGACCATCGGTTTTGCCAGGCGCTTCGCCACCTACAAACGCGCCAACCTGATCTTCCGCGATTACGACCGCCTGATGCGCATCATCACCAACTATGAACGTCCCGTGCAGATCGTGTTTGCCGGCAAAGCCCACCCCGCGGACGAACCCGGCAAGATGCTCATCCAGCAGGTGTACCGCGCGGTGAAGGATTCGAAATCCGGCGGACGGCTGGTGTTCCTGGAAGACTACGATATGAACGTGGCGCGCTACCTGGTGCAGGGCGTGGATGTGTGGCTGAATACGCCGCGGCGGCCCAACGAGGCATCCGGTACATCCGGCATGAAGGCCGCGTTGAACGGCGTGCTGAACTTCTCGGTGCTGGACGGCTGGTGGCGCGAGGGCTACAATGGCAAGAACGGTTGGTCCATCGGCGAGGATCAGGAAGCCACTGATCCGCACCAGCAGGATGATGCCGATGCTGAAAACCTGTATAATACGCTGGAGAACGAAATCATCCCGCTGTATTATGAAAACCGCACGGCCGATAACCTGCCCAGCGACTGGGTGGGGTACATCAAAGAATCGATCAAGACCCTGGCGCCGATGTTCAGTACGCGCCGCATGGTGAAGGAATACATGATGGAAATGTACCAGCCCGCCATGCAGGCCAAAGGCAAATAAGCGGCCGAAGGAGTAAGCCAGAATGGAAGTATTTTTCAACCAGGGCCCGATTGTCTCGGCCATTGTAATTTTCCTGTTGCGCATCGGCGACATGAGCCTGGACACCATCCGGGTGCTGTTTGTTGTGCGTGGGAAAAAGAAACTGGCCTGGATCCTGGGCTTTTTTCAGGCGCTCATCTTTGTCGTCGCCATCAGTTCCGTGTTGGCCAATGCTGATAGTTGGCTGAACATCCTGGGCTACGCGGCCGGTTTTGCCACCGGCAATGTGGTGGGCATGCTCATTGAAGACCGCATGGCGCTGGGTCACCTGCACCTGACCATTTACAGTTCGATGCGCGGCGCGGCCATTGCCGAAGCGTTGCGCAAAGATGGCTACGGCGTCACCGAAATTTCCGGACGCGGCAAGGATGGCACCGTGACGGTGTTGCATTGCAGCGTGCTGCGCAAGAAGGTAGACTCGGTGGAGACCATCGTGCTGGAGGAAGATCCCAGCGCGTTCATCACCACGTCGGACGTGCGCCAGGTGCGCCGCGGGTTCTGGCGGGCATAAGATAGTTCGTGTCCTAAGGCGGGGCTTCCGGTCTTTATTGCCCGAAAGTCCCGTTTTTGTTTGGGATATACAACAGCGGGCGCGTATTTGCCTGGAATCGCCGCGGGTATTTCCAGCCTGAATGCGACCGTGCTGGACACAGCGGTACGGTTCCGGCCACCCTGGCGCCGGTGGAGCCCGACCCAGCCGCGGTTGAGCGTTACGCCCTGGCCAACTTTCGCTGTAAACCGCTTTATCTGGCCTTGCAGGTCGTTATTTCCGCGGCGGGTTAGCCCACCCGCGGCTTGCCTTAACCTGCCCGGCGCACTTTCAGGCGGATGCCGTCAATCTCGACCACCTCCACCGCGGTGAAGGGCGGCAGGGGGGCCTGGGTGGGATCCAGCAGCTCCGCGCTCCACAGCTCGCCAGCCACCTGCACCGTGCCACGCGGGTTCATCACCGAGCGCACCGAGCCGCGCATGCCAATCAGGCTTTCTTTGCCCGTTTTTACCGGCGCGTGCAGCGCCTTTACGGCGATGGAAATGATGATCGAAAAGCTGAGCGCCATGAACACGCCCGTTCCAACCACCAGTGGGATGGAAATGCGCGGCAGGCCGGGGATGCGCACCGAATTGAACAGGATCAGGGCTCCGGCAATAAAGGAGCCGATGCCCGCTGCCGTCAGCGCGCCGTGGGTGGGCGCTTTGATATCCACAATGAAGAGGACGAACGCCATTAACAGGAAGACCAGGCCAAACCAGTTGACCGGCAGCACACCCAGGCCGTAAACGGCCAGCAGCAGACAAACCAGGCCGATGAAACCGGCCACCCAGCCGCCCGGGCTGGAAAGTTCGATCAGCAGGGACTGCACGCCGATGGTCAGCAGCAGAAAAACCACATTCGGGTTGATTAAAAAGCCCAGGATCTGTTCGATGATCGTCACCGGCACGCTGTAAACCGACGCGCCGGCCGTATGCAGCACGACGGGCTGGTCCAGCACGATAACGGTGGTGCCGTCGATGGTGTTCAGCAGCGTTTCCAGGTCGGGCGCGATCCAATCGATCAGGCCGGCTTCGAGCGCTTCCTCAGCGGAGGCTGCATTGGCTTCGTCGATGGCGGATTCGGCCAGTCGGGTGGCGCTTTCCGGCCGCCGGCCGCTGGTCAGCGTGCGCACCGTTGCCTTCATGGCTTCTTTTTCCTTGGTGGCAATGGTGGTTTCCAGGTCTTCACCCTGGCCGCCCACCGGGCTGGCCGCGCCGATCATCGTTTCGGGCGCCATGGCGGCAGCGTGCCCGGCCAGCGTGATGATCGTCCCGGCGCTGGCCGCCATCGCTCCGCGCGGCGTCACGTACACAACCACCGGGATCTCGCTGGCGCGCAGCAATGAAACGATCAGGCTCATCTGGTCAATCTGCCCTCCGGGGGTATTCAATTGCAGGATGACCACATCCGCGCCGCGGTCGCCGGCAATTTTCAGACCGCGTTCGATGTAGCCGACCATGACCGGCGTCACCGCGCCTTCGGCGTTGAGCACCACGGCGGATGGGGCGCCGGCGTTGCTCTGGGCGCGCGCCAGGCTGATCGGTAGCATCAGGCTGTACAATACCAGCCAGGCAACTGTAAAACGGAGGATGAACGTTCGGGCAGGTTGATTATTCATCATCATAAGCTCCCTCTAAGATTATAGCCCACTCGCGGGCATTTTGCCGCTGATAAAATTCCAATCCTTTGTTAATAAGAATCTTTCATCGCCGGGGTATGCTTGCACTCATAAGCAAATTATTAATTTGGAGGTAAATGCGATGGCAAAAATTATCGGAATCGACCTGGGAACGACCAACAGTGTGGTTTCTGTGATGGAAGGCGGCGATCCGGTTGTGATCACCACCGCGGAAGGTTCACGGCTGTGCCCTTCGGTGGTTGCGTTCAACAAGAACGGCGAGCGATTGGTTGGCCAGACGGCCAAACGGCAGGCGGTGGTCAACCCGGAGAATACCATCTACTCGATCAAGCGCCTGATGGGCCGCCGCTTTGACGAGGTGGAAAGCGAACGCAAGATGGTTTCGTACCAGGTGGTACGCGGTCCGGCCGGAGATGCGCGCGTCAAGGTCCCGCAGACCAACCGTGAATATACGCCGCAGGAAATTTCGGCGATGATTTTGGCGAAGTTGAAGGCAGATGCCGAAGCGTACCTGGGTGAACCGGTGACGCAGGCCGTGATCACCGTGCCGGCTTACTTCAACGACAGCCAACGCCAGGCCACCAAGGACGCCGGCAAGATTGCCGGGCTGGAAGTGCTGCGCATCATCAATGAGCCGACGGCTTCTGCGCTCGCCTACGGCCTGGATAAGAAGAAGAACGAAAAGATTCTGGTGTTTGACCTGGGCGGCGGTACCTTTGACGTGTCGGTCCTGGAAGTCGGCGACGGTGTATTTGAGGTCAAATCCACCAGCGGCGACACGCACCTGGGCGGCGACGACTGGGACGAGCGCATTTTGAAGTGGGCGACAGACGAGTTCAAAAAGCAGGAAGGCTTCGACCTGCACAACGACCGCCAGGCGCTGCAGCGGCTGCGCGAGGCGGCCGAGAAGGCCAAGATCGAGCTTTCGACGATGATGGAGACGGAGATCAATCTGCCGTATATCACCGCGGATGCCAGCGGCCCCAAGCACCTGCAACTGCGCCTGAGCCGGGCCAAATTTGAGCAGATGACGGCCGACCTGCTGGAACGCTGCCGCGGCCCGTTTGAAGCGGCGCTGAAGGATGCCGGCCTGAAGGCTGGCGACATTGATGAGGTGGTGCTGGTGGGTGGTTCGACGCGCATGCCGATGGTGCAAGATCTGGTGCGCAAGCTGATCGGCAAGGAACCCAATAAGGGCGTCAACCCGGATGAAGTGGTGGCGGTTGGCGCGGCCATTCAGGCGGGCGTACTCTCCGGGCAGGTCAAGGATATCCTGCTGCTGGACGTGACCCCGCTGTCGCTGGGCGTGGAAACCCTGGGCGGCGTGATGACGCGCATCATCGAGCGCAACACCACCGTGCCCGTGCGCAAGAGCCAGATCTTCTCAACGGCTGAGGACAACCAGACGGCTGTGGATATCCACGTGCTGCAGGGTGAGCGCCCCATGTCGGCAGACAACAACAGCCTGGGCCGCTTCCGCCTGGACGGCATTCCCCCGGCGCCACGCGGCCTGCCACAAATCGAGGTCACCTTTGATATCGATGCAAACGGCATCCTCAATGTTTCGGCGCAGGACAAGGCTTCAGGGAAAGAGCAGCGCGTTACCATCAC
>CALMIB010000443.1 GCA_937863945.1 uncultured Longilinea sp. | reverse complement strand
AATGCCTGCCCCGCTATGGCTTTAGCCCTCATTGCTGGACTTTAAGAAAGGCGTGGCGGGGAACCGATGCCCGCCATCATCATGGTTTAGCCGTGCCCGGGATTGGTCCGTTGCCGACCGGGCACGGCAAATCACGGGTGAAAGGCCATCCGCTGCCAATGTCGCCGTGCCCCTACGAGCGTTTCCCTGTGGAAAACCGGTCTGGTCGCCGCCGCTCTCACATGCATGCCGGTAGGGGCACGGCGGCAAGGATCAAATGACCGCAGCCATAAACGGTTTAGCCGTGCCCGGGCCCCTTACCCTCCTTACGAGGGCAGGCCCCAACCGGCGAACTGGGTGAATCTGCGGCCTCGCCCTCACCCCCTGTCCCCTCTCCCGAAACAGGAGAGGGGCAAAGAATCGCAGACTTCGACCTGCAAACCAGGGGTGAAGGCTGGTGACAAAAATCACAAGATTCCATGATTGACAAAGCCTTCGCGGCGTGCTATGATGAATGATGTAATCGATTACAGTAAACGATTACATTCCCCTTTTATCTCATTAACGGTTGTTTTTCCCACCCCTTCTTTTCCGGGAGCGTTGAATGGCCACGATGGCGGAAGTCGCGCGGGAGGCGGGCGTTTCAGTCGCCACGGTTTCGCGTCTGCTCAACCAACAGGGCACGGTCAGTCCGAACACGGCTGAACGCGTCTATGCGGCCATTCAAAAACTCTCCTACGAGCCCAACCTGCTGGCGCGCAACTTCCGCAAGAGCGAAAGCCGCGTCATTCTCATCCTGGCGCCCAACGTCACCAACCCCTACTACGCCCACATCCTCTCGGGCATCGGCGACGCCGCCGCCGGACAGGGCTACGCAGCGCTGATCTTCACCACCGGCGACGACCCCGCCCGCGAGCGCGAGGCGCTGGAGATGCTCAAAAAGCACCGCGCCGACGGCGCCATCCTGATCGCCTCGGACATGGGCTGCAACTGGCTGCTGGAATACGCCGACCGCTACCCGATTGTGCAGTGCAGCGAGTACGACCCCGAGGTGGACATCCCGCACGTTTCCATCGACAACTACCAGGCCACGCAGGAAAGCATGGAATACCTGATCGCGCTCGGCCACCGGCGCATCGCCATCATCAGCGCCGAGAACGCATACATCTCCACCAGCCTGCGCGTCAAGGCCTACCGCGACACGCTCGCCCGGCATGGCATCGCACCGCGCGAAGATTACATCGCGCAGGCCTCGCGCGACTATTCCTTTAAGAGCGGCAAATGGAGAGCCAAAGAGCTGCTCGGCATCGACCCGCGCCCCACCGCCATCTTCTGCATCTCCGACACGCTGGCGCTGGGCGCCATCACCGCCGCCAAAGAGCTGGGCCTGCGGGTCCCCCAGGACGTGACCGTGGTCGGCTTTGACGACGTGGAACACACCACCATGCTGCACCCTTACATCACCACCGTGGCCCAGCCCTGTTACGAGCTGGGTAAGCAATCGGCGCACTTGCTGTTTGCGCGCATGACCCAGGGCAAGGAGATCCCCCGCCAGACCCTGCTGAAACATGAGTTGATCGTGCGGGAATCCTCGGCCCCACCCGATTTGTTGGAGTAACCGCCGCTTCCAAACCAACAAAATGCGGCGGATAACGTTCTGTCATTCTTGAGAAGGAGAGTGAAAAGATGAAGAAAGTTTCTGTACTGATGGCTGTGCTCATCATGGCGAGCATGATCCTCGCCGCTTGCGCGCCGGCCGCCGCCCCCACGGCTGCGCCCGCCGCCAAGTACAAAATTGGCATCCTGGCCCCGGCCGTCACCCACGGTTGGGTCGCCGCGGTGGCCTATCACGCCGAGAACCGCTGCAAAGAGCTGGCCGACACGGTCGAATACAAGCTGTACACCAGCTCCAACGCCGAAGAAATGACCACCCAGCTCGACGATCTGCTGACCTGGGGCGCCCAGGCCATAGTGGCCTTCCCGCAGTGGCAGGGCATGGAAGTTCCGATCCAGGCCGCCATCGATAAGGGCGTCACCGTGGTCAACTTCGACATCGAAATTGCCGCCAACGGCGTGTACCGCGTCTCCGGCGACAACAAAGATATGGGCATCCAGGGCGCCAAGTACATCGTCGATAAGATCGGCAAGACCGGCACCGTGGTAATGCTCGAGGTACCCACCTCCGGTTCGGTTTCCGAACTGCGCAAGGCCGGCTTTGTCGAGACCCTGGCTGAAATCGCCCCCGACATGACCGTCATCTCCTACGCCACCAAGTTCACCCGCGAAGACGGCCTGAAGGACATGGCTGACATCCTGACCAGCAACCCGCAGATCGACGCAGTTTACTCGATGGACGATGAAACCTCCATCGGCGCGCTGCAGGCCATCAAGGAAGCCAACCGCACCGACATCAAGGTCATCACCGGCGGCGGCGGCATGCAGGAATACTTCAAGATGATGCCCGAGAACACCGACATCTGGATCGAGTCCGCGCTGTACAGCCCGGCCATGGTCAAGGACGCGGTGGATATGGCCGTTGCCATCCTCAAGGGCGAGAAGGTTGACCCCGTCAAAATCATCCCCACCACACTGGTTGACCGCGACAACTACACCCAGTTCCTGGATCCCAATTCCCCCTACTAAACCGCAACTTTCCATCCGATATTCGTTCGACGTTAGGCAAGCAAAGAGGCTATGGCGTTGCCATAGCCTCTTTCGTAAAGGAGCAGCGGTACGCTATGAATGTTGAAATGCGCGGCATCTGGAAGGCCTTCGGCGCCAACGTGGTGCTCAAAGACGTTTCATTCGCGGTGAAGGGCGGCGAAATTTGCGCCCTGCTGGGCGAAAACGGCGCCGGCAAATCCACCCTGATGAACATCCTGGGCGGCGTGCTGCCCGCCGATGCCGGCGAAATGCTGCTGGACGGCAGCCCGGTGATCTTTCACAACCCGGCCGAATCGCTCAACGCCGGCATCGCGTTTATCCACCAGGAACTCAACCTGATCAACGACCTGGCCGTTTACGAGAACATGTTCATCGGCCGGGAGCTGGTGCAGAAAAACGGCCTGCTGGACGCGAAGCGCATGATCCAGGAAACCCAGGACGTATTCGACCGGCTGGACCTGGAGCTGGATCCGC
>CALMIB010000442.1 GCA_937863945.1 uncultured Longilinea sp. | reverse complement strand
TGGTGGCCAATTGCCCCATCAGTTCCTGTTGGGCTGTGCCGCGCCGGATGAATTCCAGTTGGACCGACATGCCGATCAGTTCAGGTAAATGCGCCTCTTGGGCTTCCCGCTGCATCTGCTCGATCAGATCACGGCCTTGTGCCATCTGCAGCACCCGTCGCATCCACTTCCCTGCCAGGCTCTGCGCCTGAGAAGTACGCCGCAGGGCTTCTTCCATAGAAACATTGGCCGACATCTGTGCTGAAACCAACTGAACATATTCGGGGAGCTGAGCAATGAACTGCCGGCGGTAGCGCCGGGCAATCCCCCCCATCGCCATAGCCGGGTATTGGAAGCCAACCAAACCACCAATCAGCGCAAATACCGGTATGCCGGTGGCAACCATGCCTAGCCCAAACCCAGCAACGGCCAGGGCCACACGCAAAGAAGTGAACTGAACCTCGTTCCAATCATTCCAGCGATCGCCAATTTGCGCCCAATACAAATCGGCGCGCGTTTGACGCAGCAAGCCAGCCGGCGTCCATTTGGAAACTGGCTTATCCAAAGGTGAAAGGGATCTGCGCCAGCCTGTCAAAACGACCCCATCGGCAGGCGTCAGCGTTTCTGCCAGACGACCCGTCGGTGTTGCCGGGGCCAATTCGAGGGTCAGGTAAATCACCAGGGCAAATACAGCAATTCCGGTCAGGTAAATCAAAGCGGTCATCTACACAGCCTCCATGATCATAGAGCGAATGATGACATATCCAAATACCATAGCGGCCATCGTCACCCCGATCACAATTTGTACAGGAATGGCATTGAGCGAGGCGCGCACCATGGGATCCTGGCTAAGATAAACCAGAATCAAAACCAAAACCGCCGGAAGAACTTTGGCTGAAACCAGCGAATCTCCAGCTTTGGCCTGGGCGCGATTCCGAGCAATCAGAATCTGTTGAACCCGCATCGAAATATCCATCAAAACACCGGTATACGCACGTCCGCCGGCCTCGGTATATCCTTCCAACAGTTGAGCCAGGTTGGCAAGGGAGACGGATGGGCTGCGAGAAGCCAGACCGCGCAAGGCATCTACGCGATCCTTGATGCGCATTTCTGAAGCCGTCAGCACAAACTCAGGAGTGAGTGGGTTGGTTTTTTCGATTTCCAAAGATTCACCGACTTGCTGAAGCACATCTGGAACGGAACCACCCGCAAGGAGGCCCGCAGCGATTCGTCCGATGCCGATCGGCAGCAATTGATCAATCTTGCGCCCACGGCTTTTTACCCGGTCATCCAACCAGGCGTTCGGAACATAGAAAACAATTCCACCCACCACAATAGCCGGTAATCCCGGTAAAAATAACCAGGTAATGACAGCGCCGCCAATTCCGGCGGCCACGCAAAGGAGTCGAAACGTGACGGGTTTTATCGGCAAGCCGGCTGCGAGCAGTTTGTAATCCAGAGTTTTCTGATCGAGAGATGATAACGTCCGGGCTGAATCAACGGTGTAAAGATCTGCTAGTTTACCGGTTCGGGTTGGCTTTGGATACCACAATAAGAGCACCAGGGTGGTGCATAAGAATCCCACTACGGGGATTAATAGGGTCATTGATCCTCCTGTCTCACCCTGTTTGGGTGAATTAAATTAAAAAAAGCCGGACTATCTCTGATTCCAGAAGGATTTGTCCGGCTAACGATTATGGATAACGATATTCGGTTGTTATTCTAAAACGAGTATAACAAACGGGTCCGGCCAATCCCAGGGGGGAAGAGACCATTCCATTTTTCCATTGCCCCAAAAATGTTTTTAATCATCCATTGGGTATATTTTTATAAGATTTGTTTGCGCAAAATTTCCAATCCGT
>CALMIB010000441.1 GCA_937863945.1 uncultured Longilinea sp. | reverse complement strand
CACGCGCAGCCTGAGGAGAAAATGAGCCGTACCGGAGAACTCGGCGCGCATCCCTTCGGCCAGCGAGGCAGCCGGAAAAAGTGTATCACCCAGGGCTGTGATCGCTCCGCTGGCGCCTAAAACCAGGATTCCCACCAGGCTCAATGGCAAAAGCCATTCCCACCGGGCGGGTAAGTGAAATCGCTCAGGGCTGCCCCAGGTTGCCCACACCGCGGTCAGGGTCAGGTTGCCGAGCAGTAAAAAGGTGTTTACCAGGTGCACCATCATCATGATCGCCCGGCCGACCGAATCATCGTCCGCGGTCCACCCAAACAGGACCAAACCCGCTCCCAGCGCCGCTTCCACCAGGACAAAAAAGAGCGCCGCCCCGGATGCAAAGCGAACCGGCGAGCCGCGCTGGAATTTCCGCCACGCCCAAACCACCAGGGCGGCCACCAGCAGCAGCGTCAAACCGGAGCTGATGCGGTGGACAAACTCGATCATGGTTTCCATTTGCGGGGCGCGGGGAATGATCTCCCCATTGCAGGTCGGCCAATGTGCGCCACACCCCGCGCCTGAACCTGTGGCGCGCACGAAAGCACCCCACAGGATGACGGCAATGTTATAACCAAGAACGCCCCATGAAAAAATAGAAAAGCGTGACGGTTTGTGCGGCATGGAATTCTCCTAATAATCACCGAAATTCTACACGATCCATACTCGACCGTCAAATTGATTGAGGACGCACATCCAGATAAGTTACAATCCTCGCCTTGAGTGTGTATGAAACTCCCTAGCCTTTAAAATCCTATATGTTATACTACTCGCGAAGCTAAACACCGACCGTATTGCAGAGAGGAGTGTTTTTAGAATGAAAGACTTTCTTTCAGTGTCCGATTATTCTCCGGCTGAACTTCAGGAGATGCTCGACCTGGCAGTCGATCTTAAAAAAGAATTAAAATCCGGCGGCAACCGCCCCCTGCTCAAGGGCAAAGTGCTGGGCATGATCTTCCAAAAACCCAGCCTGCGAACCCGCGTCAGTTTTGATATGGGCATGCGTCAGCTCGGCGGTGACGCGCTGTATCTATCGCCGGCTGAAATCGGCCTGGGGCAGCGCGAATCGATCGCGGACATTGCCCGCGTTCTCTCTGGTTACGTCGATGGATTAATGGCCCGGGTCTTCGCCCACGACCACGTCGTGCAACTGGCGCAATGGGCCAGCATCCCGGTGATCAACGGCCTGAGCGACTACAACCATCCCTGCCAGGCGATGGCGGATGCGCTGACAATCTATGAAGAATTCGGCACGCTCAAAGGCTTGAACGTGACCTTCATTGGCGACGGCAACAACGTGGCTGTTTCGTTGATGCACATTTGCGCCAAACTGGGCGCCAATTTCACCATCGCCAACCCCGAAGATTACGATATCCTTCCGTCTGCCGTAGAAATTGCGCGCAAATTCGCTGCCGAAAGCGGCTCCAGGCTCACTTTCCTGCGCGATCCGCATGAAGCCGTCAAGAACGCCCAGGCGATTTATACGGATACGTGGACCAGCATGGGTCAGGAAGCCGAATCAAAGAAGCGCGAATTGGTCTTCCCGCCCTACCAGGTGAACGCCGCTCTCGTTGCAGAAGCCGATCCAAAGGCCATCGTATTGCACTGCCTTCCCGCCCACCGGGGACAGGAAATTACCGATGAGGTTGCCGATGGGCCGCATTCCCGCCTCTTCCCGCAGGCACACAACCGCATGCATGCACAAAAGGCTATTCTGGTGAAATTGTTGGCATAAGAGGAAACTGATGGATACGCATGAATTTATTGAAATCGAAGAAAAATACGGCGCACACAACTATCATCCGCTGGATGTAGTCATTGAACGCGGCGAGGGCGTCTGGGTCTATGATGTGGACGGCAAAAAATACCTGGACTGCCTGAGCGCATAGTCTGCCTTGAACCAGGGCCATGTCCACCCCA
>CALMIB010000440.1 GCA_937863945.1 uncultured Longilinea sp. | reverse complement strand
AGTGGTTGCTGATCTTAGGAGAAATCCATGACAATTCGATTGCGTGCACTAAATCTATTTTTGGTTATAGTAATTACCTTCGCCCTCTCCTCTTGCACCTACATCGAGGACTACATCCCCACCATCGCACCGATCGAAACGCGCGTGACGGTGGTTTCCACCACGCTGCCCACCGATACGCCCACCCCCACGCTCGCTTTCACGCCCACGCCGGCCGCGCCAACGGCCACACCCACGCTGGCCTTCACGCCTACCCCAACCGTACCGCCCAAGCCTTACGCGCTGCAGCCGGGCGCGGTGATCGCGCTGCCGGCATTCACGCACCCCGAGGCCGGCTGCGCCTGGATGGGCGTCGGCGGGCAGGTGATTGACGAGGACGGCCAGCCGGTCAAGGACCTGGTGGTTGCGGTCAGCGGGCTGCAAAACGGCGCGCCGACCGACTGGATGGGCTACACCGGGGCATCCAGCGCGTACGGGCCTGGCGGTTTTGAAATTCAACTGGCCGGCCAGGTCGCGGCCGCGCAGTACATCATCCAGGTGTTTGACCTGAACGGTGAAGCGCTCTCAGACCCCTTCCGGTTTACTACCTCGGCCGACTGCCAGCAGAACCTGACGCTGGTCAACTTTAGCCCGAATCTCAACCTGCAACCGGCAGTTTTCCTGCCGAGCATTTCCAACTGAGTTCAACAGTCTCAACTGCCTTCCCCTCCGGCGCAAAACCGGAGGGGGTTTTGTTAAGCTGCGCGCCCGGTGCACGGGGCAGACCTTGACCGAATCGACGGCTGGTTTTATAATTCAGCCGTTGAATATTGGCGCACACCTATGAGCATCCCACCCGAAAATAATCGCGACCTGGTGATTTTAGAGCAAATTGAAAACGATCCGGATGCCACGCAGGCATCCCTGGCCTCCCGGCTGGGCGTGGCGGTTGGGACGGTCAACTGGCACCTGAAACGGCTGGTGGACAAAGGTTACGTCAAGGTGCGGCGCGTGGAGCGGCGCAAATTGCGCTATATCATCACGCCCGAAGGGCTGGCCCTGCGCGCCCGCCTGACTATGGATTTTGTTCAGACGCAATTCCGCCTGTACCGTGAGGTTCGCCAGCAGGCGGTGCGCGCGCTGGAACAGGTGCGCGAACAGGGTCACACCAGCATCCGCATGCAGGGCGAGGGCGACCTGGCGGACGTGTGCCGCCTGACCTGCCTGGAGCAGAACATTGCCATCGTTGAAGATGGCAATGCGCCAATTTTAACGGTCAAGGATTTTAAAATTCGCGTCCTTTGGGAGGATCCGTCAGAATGAGCATCTCGACCAATTCCTGGGAAAAGAAGCGTGTGTGCGTGACCGGCGGCGCCGGCTTTTTGGGTTCGTATGTGACCGCTAAGCTGCGCGAACGCGGCGCGAAGGAGATCTTCATCCCGCGCATCGAGGATTATGACCTGGTGCGGCCGGAGGATATCAAACGCATGCTGGACGACAGCCGCCCGGATGTGATCATCCACCTGGCGGCGCACGTGGGCGGCATCGGCGCCAACCGCGAGCACCCGGCTGAGTTCTTCTATGACAATCTGATGATGGGCGTGTAGTTGATCCACCAGGCCTGGCTGCTCGGCATCGAGAAGTTCGTGGCGCTGGGCACGGTGTGCGCCTACCCCAAGTTCACCCCGGTGCCGTTCAAAGAGGACGACATCTGGGACGGCTACCCCGAAGAGACCAACGCGCCCTACGGTCTGGCGAAGAAGATGCTGCTGGTGCAGTCGCAGGCTTACCGCGAGCAGTACGGTTTCAACTCCATCTTCCTGCTGCCGGTCAACCTGTACGGTCCGCGCGACAATTTCGATCCGCGCAGTTCGCACGTTATCCCGGCGCTGATTCGCAAATGCCTGGAAGCGCAGGACAACGGCGTAGAGGAGATCGTGGTGTGGGGCGACGGCT
>CALMIB010000439.1 GCA_937863945.1 uncultured Longilinea sp. | reverse complement strand
CCATGGATTACCGCTAGTTAATCCAGTTTCACATTGAGCATCAAGCCGACGGGACCATGGGCACCATTCCCGTTCCGCTCAGCGAAGCATCCCGCTTTGGCATCGTCGGTATCGGGCCTAATCAAAGGGTGACATCTTTTATTGAAAAACCTGCCGATCCGCCTTCCAATATGGCGAATATGGGTGTTTATGTGTTCAACCGTGAATTACTGGACAAAGAGCTGTGGGAAGATCACATGAAGAAAGATTCTTCCCACGATTTCGGCAAGGATATTTTGCCCAATATCATCCGGCAGGGTTTGCGGGTATTCGCGTATCCCTACAATGGCTACTGGGTAGATGTCGGCACGGTGGCATCCTACTGGCAGGCTCACATGGATCTGGTTTGCAGTAAACCGGCGTTTGATCTATTCAATCCCAAGTGGATCATTCATACCCGGTCCGAGGAGCGGCCGCCAATGCGGATCGAAAAAGGCGCAGTTGTTGAAGATAGCCTGATCAGCAATGGATGCATCATCGAAAATGGCGCGCATATCCACCGTTCCATTTTGAGTGCGGGGGTTCGCGTGGGCCGAAATGCTGTGGTGGATGAATCGATCCTGTTGACGGATGTCAATGTCGGCGCCGGTTCCACCATTCAGCGCTGCATCATTGATAAACGCGGCAATATTGGCGCAAACTCGATCATCGGAGCCATCACGGAAGGTGAACCTGCCATCGCGATGGTTGGAAAGAACTCGATCATCCCGGAAGGAATATCCATTGGCGCTGGAAGTTTGATCGGGCCGGATGTCATTCCGGACGATTTTTCCAGTCTGGTGGTAGAATCAGGGGCTTACGTTCAAACCAGGAGATTGCCCAATGAACTATAAACGGTCTTCCGGAATTATTTTGCACCCCACCAGCCTTCCAGGCCCGGATGGCATCGGCGATTTAGGGCCTGAAGCCTACCGTTGGGTCGATTTTCTGGCAGGCGCACAATGTGGTCTCTGGCAGGTGCTGCCGCTTGGACCCACAGGTTACGGCGATTCGCCGTATCAGTGCTTTTCCGCTTTCGCCGGAAACCCCTACCTGGTCAGTCCCGCGCTGCTCATGCAGGATGGTTTGCTGAAACGCGAGGATTTTGCCGACCGGCCAGTATTTTTGCCTGATGAGGTAGATTACGGCCGCGTCATCCCCTGGAAACTGACCCTGCTCGACCGCGCTGCCGAACGGTTTCAGAAAATGGCCGACGGCGACTTGAAAAAAGAATTCAAGACCTTTCAGGAAGAACAGGCCGACTGGCTGCCCGATTTTGCGCTTTTCATGGCCATCAAAGAATCGCAGGGTGGCATCGGCTGGAATCAATGGCCCAAGCCGCTGCGCGGGCGCGACCCCAAGGCGTTGCAGGCATTTTCAAATGAAAACCAATCCTGCATTCAGCGCCAGATTCTGCGCCAATTCTTCTTTTTTCGCCAATGGCAGTCGCTGCGCGAATATGCCCACCAACAGGGTATCCACATCATCGGCGACATCCCGATCTTCGTTGCCTACGACAGCGCAGATGCCTGGGGGAACAAGGAATTATTTTACCTGGATGAAAACGGCCAGCCCACCGTCGTGGCTGGCGTCCCACCGGATTATTTTTCGCCCACCGGGCAATTGTGGGGGAATCCGTTGTATCGCTGGGACGTGCACCGCGAATCCGGCTACGCCTGGTGGATCCGGCGGATCAAAGCCACGCTCAAATTATTTGACATCATCCGGCTGGACCATTTCCGCGGATTTGCCGGATATTATGAGATCCCGTTTGGCATGCCCACCGCTGAGATTGGCACCTGGGTCAAAGGCCCCGGTAAAGACATCTTTGAAAAAATCCAACAAGCGCTGGGCGATTTGCCCATCATTGCCGAAGATCTGGGCGAAATCACCACCGATGTAATCGAATTGCGCGACAGCTTCAACCGGCCCGGCATGAAGATCCTGCAATTTGCCTGCGGCGGCGATGCCACCGAACCGTTCCTGCCCCACAACTATCCGGTCAACTGCGTCGCCTATACCGGCACGCATGACAACGATACCACCCGCGGCTGGTATGAAAGTGCGCCTGAAGAGGAAACTGATTTTTGCCGCCGTTACCTGGCCCGTTCCGGCGACGATATTGCCTGGGATATGATCCGCGCGGTGTGGAACTCGGTAGCTGTGTTTGCGTTGGCACCCATGCAAGATTGCCTCGATTTGCCCACCGCCGCCCGCATGAATTTGCCCGGCCGGTTGGGTGGAAACTGGAGCTGGCGCATGAAGGCGGATGATCTCTCCCCACGGCTTCAAGCGCGCATCAAGGAGCAAAACACGCTGTACCGCCGCACGGTCGGTCCGGAAAAATCGGTTCCTCCCAAAATCCCCACGTATTAATCCTGGCTTGAATCTGCCCCCCCTGAACGGTCAACCCCAACCGGTTGGCCGTTTTATGATCCGGTTGAAGCGCGGGACGTGATGTAGATCCCCACCAGGATCAGGATTCCGCCCGCCAGTTCAATCAAAGAAGGCATTTCTTTTAAAATTATGAAGGCAAGGATCGTCGTTCCAACCGGTTCGCCCAACAATGCGACCGAGACCGAGGCAGCCGGCAGGTAGCCCAGCGCCCAATTGTAGGAGGTATGCCCGAGCAATTGCGGTCCAATCGCCAGGCCGGCGATGCAGATCCAGGTCAACGCGGAAAAAGGTTGGAATTGACCCGTTACCTTTGAGCCAACAAAGCTGGCACCGGATGCCGCCGCCATCGCCAGCAGCGCTAACGCCGCGCTGCCATACACGCCAAGTGTGTACACCGGCAGCGGAAGCGACGGGCGCACCCGCCGCCCGATGATCATGTACCCCGCAGCGCACCACGCGCCAACCAACGCCAGCAAATTGCCGGTCAGGTTTTGACCCGTCCAGAGTTGGGGAGTCAGAGTGCATTTCAATCCACCGCCAATTACACACATGCCACTGGCTGCCACTGCCAGGCTGCCCGCCAGCGATAAACCAACTCCCCACCAAATCGCCGCAGGGATTTTCTCGTTCAAAAAGAACGGCGAGACCAGCGCCACCCACAGAGGTGTGGTCGCGACCAGCACGACCGAACTGAAGACTGTGGTCATCTCCAGCGAAGTGATCCAGGCTGCAAAATGAATCGCCAGGAACAGCCCCGCGCCTGCCAGCCAGCCCATCTGCCGGCCGGTTACCCGTCGCAAAGCGGCCCGCGAATGCCATACCGTGATGGGAAGCAGGATCAAAGCGGAAAGCGTCAACCGGTAAGCTGCGATCACCAGCGACGATGCTTCACGCTGCGCAAACCGAATCAAGATCGATGCTGACGAAACAGCCAGAATCCCGATACCCAGCACGAGATAAGCCGGAACTGGAGGACGCCTGGAAGGTGAATTCAATGGAGATACCTGTGAATTGAGCTTGACAAAAAATTACCAGATCGCTAGAATTTAGACAGTCAAAGGTTGATTTGAACCTTAACATTATTCATAGTGAGCATTTAGGAGGTATTGGAATGTCATTTGAATTGCCGCAACTGCCGTATTCGTTTGATGCCCTGGAGCCGTGGATTGACGCCAAAACGGTTGAAATCCATTATACCAAGCATCACATAACTTACCTAACCAACCTGAACAATGCTTTGAGCAGCCTTCCAGCGTTTGCCGGCCAGTCCATCGAGGAGATCCTCAGCCACCTTGAAGCTGTCCCGGAAACCGTCCGCACCGCGGTGAGGAACAACGGCGGCGGTTATTACAATCACATCGTTTACTGGAATGTGATGGGCGCCAACAAGGGCGGTGAACCGCTCGGGAAACTCGCCAAAGCGATTGAGACTTCATTTGGCGGTTTTACTGCGCTGAAGGAACAGGTAGAGAAGGCAGGGCTGGGCCGGTTTGGCAGCGGTTGGGCCTGGCTCAGTAAGAAGACGGATGGCAGCCTGCTCGTTCACTCGACCCCCAACCAGGATACCCCGCTGGCGGAGGGTTTGATACCGGTTATCGGGGTGGATGTCTGGGAGCATGCGTATTACCTCAAGTATCAAAACCGCCGCGCAGAATATCTGACCAATTGGTGGAACCTGGTTAACTGGGAAGAGGCTGAACGGCGATATTTGGAAGCGTAAACCACTCAAATTTCTGTACCGCAATACTTTGGAGGAAAACCATGACACACGTAATCACCAGTCTGTGTTTGCGGGATGGCGGCTGCGCCACCGTATGCCCGGTGGAATGCATCGTTCCGGGCAACCCTGTGGATCAATACCCCTGGTACTACATCGATCCAGACACCTGCATCGATTGCGGCGCCTGCGTTCCTGAATGCCCCTGGGCGGCCATTTTCCCGGAAGATGAAGTGCCCGCAGCCTACAAGGCCAAAGGCGGTGAATACCTCTCGCAACCTGTCGGCACCCCGGGTTTTACCACCGTTTATGACGGGCACAACCAAGACGGAGAGGCAGTCCACCTTGAGGGAACCCGCGTCCTGGCAGCTGGC
>CALMIB010000438.1 GCA_937863945.1 uncultured Longilinea sp. | reverse complement strand
ATCCATTCAAAGACGTGCAATCCCTCGTCCTGCGCATTTTTGACCCTGCGGCGCAACGACTGGAGCAGAAACGGCGCATCCCCGGCAATCAATTCCAACGCCGGAGTATTCAGCAACGTTTCACGGTCACGTCCCCATAATTCGCACATGCGGGCGTTCACCATATCGATGCGTGTCGTATCGGGGTCAAAGGTGAAAATCGCGTCAACGGCAGCTTCAAAGATGGTGCGGTAATTATTCTCCGAATCGCGCGTATCCGACCGGTCCGGGCCGTTTTCGGTAATCCCCTCCGCCAGCACGGTTACACCGGCCGCGGCCGGATAAGCCTTGCAGGCCAGCAGGCGGTCGCCTTCTGGATGAGGTCCGGCCAGCAGGCGCGATTGCACCGTTTGTTGCTCCAGCGATGCGGCGCACAACGCTTGTAACTCGACCCCCAGGGACGTTCCAAACACATCGTTCAGCGTGGAGCCGGCCGCCTTTTCAGCAGAAATTTGAAACCATTCCGCGCACGGCCGGTTCCAAAACCGCAAGGCGAGCTCCCGGTCAACCGTGAAGATGCCAGCCTGAATTTGATTGAGCGATTCGAGTGAAACAGCCGCTTTTTGCCGGGCCGCGGCGAGTTCGGCAGCAGCCCCGGCCTGGTTGGCCTCCAATTCTCTGTGCAACTGGAGCAGCCGGCCGTAGCGGTAACCTGTCCAGCCGGCAGCCGCAATCAATAGCATGGCGCCGGCGATCAGCCAACCATCGATCGAAATCCTGGCCGCCAAGAAAATCACCGCAAGCAGCGCGGCTGCCGCCAAAGCCCACAGGCATGCCGCAATCAACGGCCGATTGATCCACCGGCCAATGGTTTGACGAAGCCTGCCTGGCGTGATGTCTTTCATCAAAGGCAATCCCTGGAAAATGTCAGCTTGTAAGCATTCCCCCTGCTCGAAGCGAAAACAAATGATCAGGGGTTTATTCAGGAATAATTACACCGTTTGAACCATCCAACGGTGATGGGACACCATTCCTGATTATAGCGAAAAACGAACCGTAAACATACTGATTTTTAATCTTTTTACTTAACAAACAGCTAACCAACCCAGGCATCATTCTGGCAGGCTTTTCGAGCCTGACTCGGGAACATTTTCAATTTCGATCTCTTCCAGAGATTTCTCGATGTGCGCCTGCAGCGTCTTTCGACCCGGCTTCCGGCTGCCCAGCGACTTCAGACTCTGCAGCAGCGATTGGGTCACTTGATCGGTAAGCTTTTTTAGTGACTCGGTGGACATGCGCTCGCCGCGGTCAAACCAGCGCACTGCGGCATACCCCATCGCCACAGTGGTTGAGGATGCCACTGCCGCCCCCAGCACCCAACCCGGAATGCCGCCCAGCTTGCTCAACTGGTAGAAGAGCGTCCGTCCCAGGTACGCGACCCCAAAAGTGGCCACCAGTTCACGCGCGCGCTCCAGGGTGATCTGGTAGTTGTAAATGCGTGCGATGCTCAACACCATCATCGATTGCGTCGCCGTCAACGGGATGAAGTCGATGACCGGCAGCGGGGTGAGCGCAATCCCCGCGGAGAGCGTCGCCGCGCTGACAATCGAACGCCAGGCGAGCTGCCAGCGGTACTGCGGCAGCGCCGCGCCCAGCGCGGCCACGATGGACGG
>CALMIB010000437.1 GCA_937863945.1 uncultured Longilinea sp. | reverse complement strand
GACGGTTGGATTTCCGCGGGGGTGATGGCAACGAATTGCACCCGGGGCGCGCCGGCTGCCAGATCGGCAATCCCGGCCGCCGTGCCCACCCAGACCACGACCTTAACGTCATCGGTCAGGTCCGCAGCGGTCACGCTCTCCTGGCGAACCAGCGTACTGTTACCTGCTGCGGCCAATGCGGCCAGTCGGGTTTCAACCCTCTGCAATTCCGCCGGAGAGCTGCCCGCGTCGCTTGTCAGGATCACCTTTGCGGGTAGGCTGGTGGGCTCTGGTGTGGGGGGCGGGGTGAAGGTGGCTTCGATCGCCCCGGCGGTGGGCGCTTCGGTTATGGCGGGCGTGGCGGCGCCGCAGGCAGCCAGTAAAAAAACGAGCGCGGCCAGTAGAAACCAGCGCGCAATGCGGTCGGGTTGGCGTAAAAGATGCAACATGGATCAGGCAAGCTCCTCTGAAAACTGATGATACCGTATGTATTATAATTATGCCATGATTGAGCTGAACATTCCGGGCTGGCGGACGCTGCGCCTTGCCCACCTGGTGTGCGACGTGAACGGCACGCTGGCATTGGATGGACGCCTGCTTGACGGCCTGTTTCGTCCGCTGACCGCCCTGCGCGACCGGCTGGAGCTGCATCTGATCACTGCCGATACGCACGGCCGGCAGGCGGAAATCGATCACCTGCTGGGGATTGAGTCCCACCACATCCGGCCGGGAAATGAGGCGACCCAAAAAGCAGATTTTGTGAAGCAGTTGGGCGCGGACGGGGTGGTTGCGATTGGACAGGGGGCGAATGACGCTGAAATGTTGGAAGCAGCCGGGCTGGGCATTGCCGTCTCTTCCCGGGAAGGCCTGGCGGTGAAAACGCTGCTGGCTGCCGACCTGGTCGTTCCAGATATATTTTGCGCCCTGGAAATGCTCGAAAAACCCATGCGAATTGTGGCGACGATGCGAAAATGAATTTACCCTCTATCGAACCGATCCTGCCTGAAGATCCAGAATCCCTGCCGCCTGCCCGCCGCCGGCGTTCGCGCCGCCTGAATTTTTCCAGCAGCACGCAGGATGAACGTGCTGAGTTTCTTGCCGAGGTCGCGCACCGTGTAACTCCCTCGGCGGATTATTTCCTTTTCTCGCTGTTGGCCGGGGTGATCCTGGTGGCCGCGCTCCTGACCGACGCGCCGGCGCTTTACCTGTTGTCGGTCTTACTGGCGCCTTTCCTGGCGCCGGTGATGGGGCTTTCGTTTGGCATGTTGTTGGGCTCGCCGCGCTTTTTCTTCCAGTCGCTCGCGGCCGTGTTTATTGGCGGCCTGATTTTGTTTGGCATGGGTGCGCTGGCAGGGTGGGTATCCCAATTCCTGCCGGCGGCGGGATCCACGCAAGCCGCCCTGCATGCAGCGTTCACCTGGCCGGATATCCTGCTGCTGACCATCGGCGCCGGCCTGACGACGTTCATGCTGGCCCGGTCGCCCGAAACGAAGCCGCTGGTGAGCAATATCGCGCTGGCCTACGCGCTGTATTTGCCGGCCGGCGTGGCCGGTTACGGGCTGGTTTCCGGCACGCCGGGGCTGTGGCCGGATGGGCTGA
>CALMIB010000436.1 GCA_937863945.1 uncultured Longilinea sp. | reverse complement strand
ACCGGCGATGAAAACCAGCCGATCATTGAGGTTGAAACGCACATGCTCGGCGAGGAGGATGTCGCCGGCAGGGTGGAGCAGGCGCTTCACACCATGCCCGGCGGAGAGGACTTGAATTTCGTTATTCGCTACCGGCCCGCTCCGTTGGAAGCCGCCAGCCTGCACAAACGGGTGATTATGGACCGGAGAGAGCCGGGCAATTCATTGGCGATTCAAACAGGAGGCCATCATGCGCGAAGTGATCGCTGAAATTGAGGTGTGGAAGAATGAAAACCGGGCTGTGGCCATTGCCACCAACGTAAAAAAAGAGGGCGCTTCGCTGCGCCCGCTGGGCGCGAAAATGGCCGTGACTGAGGGCGAGAAAATCGCCGGGTCGGTCACCGGTGGCTGCATTGAAGGGGCGGTGTATGAAGAGGCCATGACGGTGATCCGGAGCGGCAAGCCAAAATTGCTTCACTACGGCGTGACTGATGCGGAAACGCCCTGGGAGGTGGGGCTAAGCTGCGGCGGTACGCTGGATGTGTTCATCGAAACGCTCGACTCACCCGGCTGGCAAGCCATTTATCCGCGGTTGAAAGAATGCCTGGAGGAGAACCTGTTGGTGGCTGCCGTGACCGTGATTGCAGGCCGCGGGTTGGGCAGCAAGATGCTGGTCTGGCTGGATGGGCGCACGGTTGGCGGCCTGGGTTCCGCGGAACTGGATCAGGAAGTGGCTGCCTGGGCGCACAGGCAAATTCAGGCAAAGGCAACGGATTGGACGCACCTGGCCGACTCGGATGTTTTTGTGGATGTTCTGCCCCCGCCCTCCCGCCTGATCGTGATCGGCGCGGTGCATATCGCCATTCCACTGGTGGCGCTGGCGAAAACGCTGGATTTTCACACCATTGTGATCGACCCGCGCAAAGCCTTTGCCACGCGCGAGCGTTTCCCGCACGTGGATGAATTGATCCTTGAATGGCCTGCCGATGCCCTGGAAAAACTTCGCCCGGATGAGAGTACCTGCATCGCGGTGATCAGCCACGACGAAAAATTCGACAATCCCGCGCTCAAGGTTGCTCTGGCCAGCCCGGCCTGTTACGTGGGCGTGCTCGGGACGCGTAAAAAACTCCCCCAACGGCATGACGCGCTGCGCGCGCTGGGCGTTCCGGAGGAGCAGCTCCATCGGCTGCGCGCGCCCATTGGCATGAACATTGGCGCGGTTCTGCCGGGCGAAATCGCGGTATCGATCCTGGCAGAAATGGTTGCTGCGCAGCACGGGATATACCGGCCTCAAGAAATCCAAACAACCCAGCCCGAGCTTTTCAACTCCTAGCTGGCAGGACCAGGCAAAAGGTCTGTGCAGCCTGCCGAATACAGCTTTAAGTTGGCAACTGATTTCTACAGCTCC
>CALMIB010000435.1 GCA_937863945.1 uncultured Longilinea sp. | reverse complement strand
GCCGGCCGTGAGGAACATCTGGATAAAATCGAGCAGCGTATCCGCCCACATGCCGCCCATCATGGTGTAAGAAATCACGATGATGGCCACCAGCAGCATGCCCGCCGCCACCGGCCAGCCGAACAGCGCATGCACAATATTGCCGCCGGCCACGATCTGCGCCGCGGTCCAGCCAAAATAGGTGATCATCTGGATGATCGCGCCGGCCAGCGCCATGCGCTTGCCAAAGCGGCGCTCGAAGAAATCGATGATGGTCAGGTAGCGCCCGCGGCGCATCATGCGAATGAAGAAAAAGCCCGAAAGGAACAGGCACAGCGCCGCGCCAAAGGGATCAAAGACCACGCCCTGGAAGCCGTACTGGTAGGCGGTGGAACTGGCGCCCATCAGCGTTTCGGCGGCGAACCAGGTCGCCATGATCGACGCGCCCGTCAGGTAGATGGGCAGGCGCCGCCCGGCGACAATGTAATCGGAGGTGTTGTTGACCCTGCGCGAAGCCAGGTAGCCGATCAACATGCGCACCGCGAAAAAAACGATGATCAAGACCACAATCGTGGTCACCTCATTTTGCGGAAGTCCCATGGCACACTCTCCCGGCAGACAAAAACATCGGATTACAGGCTGCGCTGTACTTCCTGCAGCGTGTCATCCAGGCGCTGGAGCACTTCATCCAGCTCTGCGTAGGAAATCACCAGCGGCGGCTCAATGCGGATGGTGGTGGCACTGATCAAGGTTCCGGCCACCAGCACGCCGCGTTTGAACAATCCCGCCGCCACGCGGTAGCCAATTTCGCCATTCTTAAAATGCACCCCGATCAACAACCCCTTGCCGGTGATTTTTGCAAGCAGGTCGGGGTAACGGTCCACCAATGCCTCGAGCCTGGGGATCAGGTAAGCGCCCTTTTCGGCAGCCGCCTCCCACAGCCGCTCGCGCAGGGTGACATTGAGCGCCGCGATGGCCGCGCTGCACGCCAGCGCACCGCCGCCGGTGGTGGTGGTGTGAATGAACGGGTTGGGGTACATCATCACCTGCCAGATCGCTTCGGTGGAGCAAAACGCCGAGATCGGCATGACCCCGCCGCCCAGCGATTTGGCCAGCGTGACGATATCCGGCTTGACGCCCCAATGGTCCACGCCCCACAACTTGCCGGTGCGGCCCAGGCCCGTTTGCACCTCGTCGGCAATCAGCAGCACGCCGTAGTGTTGGGTGATCGCGCGCACGCGCGGCCAGAAGTCGTCCGGCGGCACGATCGCGCCGGCCTCACCCTGGATGGGCTCGAAAATGCAGGCGGCAATGCCAATGCCAACCTTGTCGCAAATATCCAACTGCCGCTCCACCGCGTCAGCGTCTCCGAAGGGCACGTGATACACCGGTCCGCCGTACAGCACGCCGGGCGGCTGGCGGTAGTCGGCCTTGCCCATCATGCTCAGCGAGCCCATCGTCTTGCCGTGAAAGCCCTTCAGCGCGGTGATGAAACCGGCCTTCTGGGTGTACATCTTGGCCAGCTTGATAGCGCCCTCGTTGGCCTCGGTGCCGGAGGCGCAGAAAAAACTGTACTGGAGATCCCCCGGCAGGGTCATGGCCAGCAGCCGCGCCAGCACGCCGCGCAGCGGATCGATCAGTTCCTGCGAGGGCATGGGGGTATGCTCCAACTGGGCTTTCACCGCCGCGATGACGTCCGGGTGGCTCCACCCCAGGTCCATCATGCCGTACCCGCCCAGGCAGTCAATGAATTCGCGGCCGAGCACGTCCTGAAAGCGGGCGCCGCTGCCCGTCCATTCCGTCACGGCCCAATCACCCGCCTCGGTGACCGATTTGCGGTATTCCAGCCAGCCTTTGTTGAAGTGCCGGGCAAAATTGTGCTGCGACTCTTCGATGATCCACTTGCCCATCTCCACGGAGACCGATGGCTGCTTGATGATTCCCAACCAGCGGTCGGAATACGCTACCGCTTCTTGATAGGAAGAAGTCATCGGGCCTCCTGGATTTTGGATAACGGTGCCAGTTCGAGACTGGCTTTGGATAAAGGTGGGGGTGGGCTAGAAAGTGATCGTGCTTACAACGGGTAATTACTTCTCACCGCTAAATAACGCCTCCGGAATCCGCCAGCGCGCGTCGTCCTTGACCACAAACGGGACAATCGAAGTGGTTGTTCGCCGGACTCCGGGGATACGGCCGAGAATATTGGAAACGAAATCGTATAATTCACGGTTATCGCGCGCCAACACCTGGATGGAAATGTCGCGCTCGCCGGTCGAGCAGGCCACGTAGGATACATGCTCAAACGCCGCCAGCCGGTTGGCCACTTCATTCACCAGGCCGGGTTCGACCTCCACGAACACATCCGCCACCACCGGGTAGCCGATGGCGGCCGGATCGACGATGGCGCTGACGGCGAACACCTTTTCATCGATCATGCGCTCCAGGCGGTAACGCACGGCGCGCTCGGAGATCTTGCCAATGCGCCGGGCAATCACCGCGCACGACATGCGCCCATCCTCCGTGAGCAAATCGACAATCTGTTTGTCAATACGATCGAGTTTAATCACCATGGTTGCACACCTGCGAATAAAGAGAGTATAGCGATATTCTTTTCACTTTTCAACAGGATATTTTCTATTTTACTTCCGATAACGACAAATAAATCTTAATATTTTTCCATAATTTGCAATTTTAAATGAAAATATTGCTATAATACCATCATCCAAATAATAATAACGGTTCCCTTTCCATGTTTCAATTCGGCCCATGTTCCCGCGTTAGGAAGGAGAAACGACCGTGGCACGCTGCTTTACCGGATCCATCCTGCATGTCGATCTAACGGCTGGCACCCTGTGGGTGGAACACCCGCCCGAAGCGTTTTACCGTAAATACGGCGGCGGCAGCGCGATGGGCATGTACTTCGTGCTCAGGGAAACACCCGCGCACGCCGATCCGCTCGGCCCAAACAACACGCTCACGCTGTTCTCCGGGCTGCCCACCGGGCTGGCCATCGCCGGGCAGTCGCGCCTGGCGGCCAATGCGCGCTCGCCCATCAGCGGCGGCGCTGGCGACAGCCAATGCGGCGGCTTTTTCCCGGCCGCGCTCAAATTCTCCGGCTTCGACGGCATCGTCATCCGCGGCCAGTCGCCCAAGCCGGTTTACCTCTACCTGCACGACGGCCAGGCCGAGCTGCGCGGCGCCGAACACCTGTGGGGCAAGGTCACCGGCGAGGTGGAAGTCCAGATCAAGGAAGAGTTGCACGACCCCAGGCTGGAGGTGCTGCAAATCGGCCCGGGCGGCGAAAAGCTGGTGCGCTTTGCCGCGCTGATCAACATGTGCAACCGCGCCAACGGTCGCACCGGCATGGGCGCGGTGATGGGCTCCAAGCGGCTGAAGGCCGTGGTGGCGCAGGGGGGTGGCAAAGTGGAAGCCGCCGACAAAGCTGCCATCACGCGCATGCAGCGCGAGGGCGCGAAGAACATCGATGAGATTCTGGACGTCAAGGGGCTGGGGCTGAACGGCACCGCCGACGTGGTGGGCTTTCAAAACAGCATCGGCTCGCTGCCCGCCTACAACTACAATCAGGGAACGTTCGCCGGCGCCGACCACCTGATGGGCGACGTGATGAGCAATACCATTCTCAAGGAACGTGACACCTGCTACTCCTGCACGGTGCGCTGCAAGCGCGTGGTGGAAACCGAATTCGCCGGGCAGAAGGTGCTGCCCATCTACGGCGGGCCGGAATATGAAACCATCGCCACGATGGGCTCGTATTGCGGCGTGGATGACCTGAACGCGGTCGCGCTGGCCAACCAGATCTGCAACATGTACGGACTGGACACCATCGCCTGCGGCGCGACGATTTCGTTCGCCATGGAATGCTTCGAGCACGGGCTGCTGGTGCTGGAAGACCCCGGCGGCATCGAGCTGCGCTTTGGCACCGCCGAAGC
>CALMIB010000434.1 GCA_937863945.1 uncultured Longilinea sp. | reverse complement strand
TGGGCACGCGCCGCTATTACGAGGCGCGCGGCTTCGAGCGCGGCGAGCTGTACCTGGTGAAAACGCTGTAGCCTTCACAAAGGCGCCCGGCTGCGCTCCGCCCCTCCCCGGAAGGTGGTTTTACGCACGAGGTTAGCAACTCACAATACCGGTAACGGCTGCGGTTTAGGCAGGAGGTGGCCCCTTGGCGATCAAAGGCCTTTGCTCAAACCATATTCATTACTCCGCGGCGGACATCTCCTCCAGCAGCTCGATCACGGTCATAATCTGTTCGCGGCCCACCCGCTCCGAAGGCTCGCCGCGGCGGATGCAATCCACAAAGTGCGATAACTCGCGGTAGAACATGCCGGTGGGCGGCAGGTTGATGCCGGTGGGGATCTGGATTTCGTCCGCGGTGTCGAACACGCGCGGGGGATGGTCGAAGGCATAGGCGGTCAGGCTGCCGGCCTCGTTGACCAGCACGGCCTGCTCGAAGTACACCCGCCAGCGCGCCGTGAAGGGAAAGTCGGCGTTGAACCAGGCTGCCTCGGCCGAAACGTTCAGCGTCGGGTAGCCGTACAGGAAGCGGTAATGCTCTTTGTAGGCCTTATCGGCGCCGCCGCAACTGGTGAAGCTGACCCGCTCGGGCCGGCCGAACAGGCTGACGATGATGTCCAGGTCGTGGATGTGCAGGTCGAAGGGCAGCAGGCCGCTCTTCTCGCGGTCGAACAGCCAGCCGTTCTGCGACCAGCGCGGCGCGGCCGCCAGGCGCTCGAAGTGCGCGTCCAGGGGTTTCCCATACTCGCCGCCGCGCACCAGCCCGCGCAGAATCTCGATCTCTTTGGTGAATTGCAGCACCTGCGCCACCAGCAGCAGTTTGCCCTGCCGCTCGGCCAGGTCGAACATTTCGCGAGCATCCTGCGCCCGCAGCGCGACCGGCTTTTCGGTGATGGCGTGCAGGCCCAGCGACAGCGCCTGCGTGACGTGCTCTTTGTGCATAAAGGTTGGCGTGCACACATCCACCACGTCCACGGACTGCGCGCGCGCCATGCTGGCGATGTCGGGGTAGAGCGGCAGCCCCCACTCCGCCGCGCTCTGGCGGCTCTGTTCGGTGATGCCCACCAGCGCGGCCACCTGGCAGCCCGGGATGTGCGCGTAATTGTGGTAGTGGACCGTGCCCATGCCGCCGGTGCCCACAATGGCAATGCGAATCATGCGTTACCCTCCAGGAAGATAAGAAGCTGAACCACGAAAGATACGAAAAAAGAGAAAACAGGGTCAGATTTCGAGGCCGAGGCTTTTGAGGTAGTCGTAGGAGGTTTTAACCGCCTGGTTGACTTCGGCCAGGTCTTTGGGGCCGGCGGAAGTGAACTCGATCTCGATGCTCAGCGGGCTGTC
>CALMIB010000433.1 GCA_937863945.1 uncultured Longilinea sp. | reverse complement strand
TTTCCCGCGATCCAGGGCCGCCCTGAATGGATTGCTCCTGAACAAGGGTCTGCCCATGCATCTGTTTTTCCCCGAGGATTCCCTGGCAAGTGTTCTCCAGGGCAAAATAAGTGCCCTCTGATTTAACAAATTGCGCTTCTACGCCGATTTTATCGAGGAGGGCTTCATCAATCGGATCCTGCGTGGATGCCAGCAGGATGACCGGTTTGGGTAAGGTTTCATAAAACAGCCAGGATTGAAGCTGCCATTTGCCGTCAATCCATTGCCAGGGATCCAGTACGCACAGGTCGTATGCATGATCCGCCAGGCGCGTTCGTAGATCGTTTTGGTCTGCCGCGGTGACAACTTCATACACATCTGGCAAAGCATTTCTGAATTGCACCTGTGACCAGGCATCACCATCCACCAACAAAATCCAGATTCTTTGTTTCAATTCTCACCGCCTGACCATGCTCATTCCATTATACCCGGCACTCATGAGGTATGCGGGTCGCCAATCGGCTGTTCACCTTCAGCAGGAAAAACATGCCGCCTGAGGGTTGATGAGGTGAAAATTGCATCCGTCTGGCGGCGTTTTGCCCCGCAGGTCACCGGGCTAACCTGGATGGGATCAGTTCATATGAACCGGTCAACCGCGCTTACTGTAAAGCCGGTTTCAAGGAAGAGGGCTGCATGCGCACAAGCCTGTTTCGCAACATGCAGCCCGCCAACAGATTTTGTCCGGCAGCCTGCGCGGCGAATGGCAGCCGGGTTAGTTCTCTTCAGGCGGCGCGGTCTGACCGTAATCCAGCACCTCGCGCGTTTGTGAATTGGGCAGCGCCGGGCTGATGATGCCCTGCTCTTCCATCGCGTCGATCAACCGGGCGGCGCGGGTATAGCCAATGCGCATCCGGCGCTGCAGCATGGTGATCGAAGCGCGGCCTTCCCGCCGCACCAGTTCAATCGCTTCAGGCAGCAGCACGTCGCCGTCGCGGCCGACGGCCATCTCATCGAACAACGGAACCTGGTGCAGCGGCGCGCCTACCGGCAGCGAATCGACCTCGGCCATGCTGTGCGCCGGCGTCTGCACATTCATCGCCGCCACCCGCCAGGTGTCCACCAGCCGTTGAATCTCCGCGTCGGAGACGTACACGCCCTGCAGGCGGGCCGGCGCGGCCGCGTCCGGGGCCTGGAAGAGCATGTCGCCGCGGCCCAGCAGCCGTTCGGCGCCGGGTTGGTCGAGGATCACGCGGCTGTCAACGCCTGAAGCCACCGCGAAGGCCACCCGCGCCGGGAAATTGGCCTTGATCAGTCCGGTCACCACGTCCACCGAGGGGCGTTGTGTGGCAATAATCAGGTGAATGCCGGTGGCGCGGGCAAGCTGCGCCAGGCGGGTGATGGAGCGCTCGGTTTCATCCGGAGCCAACATCATCAAATCCGCCAATTCATCGATCACCACCACAAGGTAGGGCAATTTATCGGCATGTTTGCCGTTGTAATCGACAATGTTACGCGCACCGGTCTGTGAAAAACGGTGGTAGCGCGCGTCCATTTCACGTTGGATCCACTGCAGAGCATTGGCGACCTTCTCGGCGTCCGTCACCACCGGCGCCAGCAGGTGCGGAATGCCGTTATAGCCGGTCAGTTCCACCCGCTTGGGGTCCACCAGCACCAGGCGCAGCTCGGCCGGGGTGTTGTTGAGCAGCAACCCGCACAGGATCGAATTGACGCACACCGATTTGCCCGAGCCGGTGGTGCCGGCAATGAGCAAGTGCGGCATGGCGGCCAGGTCGGCCGCCACCGATTTTCCGGCCACGTCTTTGCCAAGGGCAAAGCGCAGTGGGCTTTTCATTTTCTTGAATGCGTCGCTTTCCATCACCTCGCGCAGCGCCACGCGGCTGGTCTCGGTGTTGGGCACCTCGATGCCAACGTAACTGCGCCCCGGCACCGGCGCCTGGATGCGAATGCGCGGTGCGGCCAGCGCCAGCGCCAGATCGTCGGCCAGCGAAACAATTTTGCTGACGCGCACGCGCATGCGGCCGTTGCGCGTTTCGATGAAATCGGGCTCGACCCCAAACTGGGTCACCGCCGGCCCGCGAGAAATTTCCACCACGTGCGCGGGCGTGCCAAACGAGGCCAGCGTTTCTTCAATCAGGCGGCCGCGCTCGTGATCCACGTTGGTCTGCACGGCGGAGGGCGTCGCCGGGTCGAGGATCGCTTCCAGGCTGGGCACCGTCCACGGGTTGACCGGCGCGGGGCCGTCGGGCAGGGGCACGGGTGAGCCGGCAGCGTTTGCGGCCGCCGCCGGGTTGCCGCTTCCTCCCACAGAGGCCGGCCCGCCGGCGGCAACCGGTTTGCCCGCGGGCATGGGCCGCGCAGCCGGCCGGCGCGCCACATTGTTGCGCGCCGGCATCGGGCTGAAATCGGGCGGCAGCGCGCTGATCTCATGGTCTTCAGGCGGCAGCGCGCGCAAAACCGGCTGCCGGGCTTCTGCCTGGGTCTTTGCGGGGCCTTTCAGCCAGCGCAGCAGCGGCGCAAAGAAATGGGCCAGATCGCTGACCGAAATGTCAAACGTGAAGATCAACGCCAGCACCAGCCAGGCTGCCAGCACGATCACCGCACCGGCCGTTCCCAGGCCGTTGACCAGCAGCCGCTCGAATGACGCTCCGATATGCCCGC
>CALMIB010000432.1 GCA_937863945.1 uncultured Longilinea sp. | reverse complement strand
GCTGCCGCTGGTGAAGGTTTGGCGGCTCTCGGGGGAGGGGACGTATAACTCGTCGGTGAACCCCAACCGGCGTGCCGAGGCGATGATACCGACCTTGAGCGTGTTGGCGAAATCGCGGGTGAGCCAGCCGTCGCCGACCAGCCGGTAGAGTGTCGCCTGGCGGCTCATGCGGAAGTGCTGCTCGATGCGCACCACGTCATCGACCCCCAGCGGCCGGCGCATTCCCTTCAACAAGTTCTTCTCGATGAAGCTGCGCAGCGCGTCGTTGGGCGCGAGGAAGTAGGAGGCAAAGGCATCCGCGTTTATTTCCTCCTCGTCCCGGCTGCCGCCAATTTCATTGCCGCAGATCACGGTGCTGATTTGGTCCTGCACGAACAGGTGGTACAGTTCGTGCGCGGCGGTGAAGCGCTGGCGGCCCAGCGTCCGCGTGGAATTGACGGCGATCAGTTGTTCGCCGCTGCCGGTGCGCACGCACATCCCGGAAATGCGATCGGAGAACGGGTAGAAAACCAGCGTCAGGTTGTCCTGCGTTTGCAGGATGGCAAAAACATCGATCGGAGAGGATAAATCCTCTCCGAATCGTTTGCGAAGCTCATTGGCCTGGTAACTCAGCTCACTCTTTTTATCTGGCTGCATGCAGGCTCTCCCGTAAAAGCACGCTCATCTGCTCCAGGTTCAGCGCAATCTTCTGAATATCGGCGATGGCCTGGAGATCATCGATTTGCATGCCGTCCGCGCGGAAGGCGATCTGCAACGGCGCCACGGAAACATCCTCGTTCATCAGGTCGCCCAGCGACAGGCCAAACAGGCTGCCCAGCCGTTCCAGGTGGTCCATCTGAAACTGGCGTTCACCTTTTTCACACTTCGAAACGTAGCTTTGATCCACGCCTAAAAACTGCGCGATTTGCGCCTGGCTCAAGCCGGCTTTCTCGCGCAGCGCTTTGACCTTCTGTCCAATCAAAATGCCCGTCATGCTGCCCTCCTCCATTGGAGTTTTCATTGTAGCACGCGGTTGTCATAATTTCAATAGGAAATTATAAGAAAATATGACAAACATCTTTACCAGGAAGGTGGAGGAATACCCGAGAGCAATAGCGCCGCTTCTGGCGGATTCGGACGGCTCATTCCTTCCGCAGAATCTTCTCCATGGCTTTGCCCTTTGCCAGCTCGTCGATCAACTTATCCAGGGAGCGGATCTCGCGCATCAACGGGTCTTCGATCGCTTCCACGCGCACGCCGCACACCATGCCGGTAATCAACGCGCGGGCCGGGTTCAACCGCGGCGCTTCGGCAAAGAAGGTCTCAAAATCTTTGCGCTGTTCAATCTGGCCCGCCAGTTCTGCCTGGCTGTAGCCGGTCAGCCAGCGGATGACCTCATCAACCTCGGCCTGCGTGCGGCTTTTTTTCTCCGCCTTGGCAACGTACAGGGGATAAACATCCGCGAAGATCATGGTGTAGATGCGTGGTTTTGTCATGCCCTTTATTTTACCCGATGGGCAGGGGAGCAGATTGATTTCGCGGCGCCCCGCGGTGATCCACCAGCCGGGGATGGCAAGAAATGCACCGGTACGGGTGATTGGAACGCGGCAAGCGAGCGCGGTCTCCTGCCGGTACGGCGACCACTCGCCCCCTGCGGGAATCCCCCGCGGCGCTGCGCGTGGCCGGCAGGCGCCCGGGGCCGTGATCGATGTGGTGTTCGCGGGTTGCCCCATCGCTTAACCCAAAACGCTGGCGGGGTACCGGCCCGCCAGCGTTCCACGGAGGAGAAGAAACGCCTGCCCACTCAGTTGCCTGTCCTGGCCGCTCCCAGTACGGCCGTCGAAGTTGCCTGTGTGTTCATTGGTTACAGCATAACCGCAAGAGGTTAAGATCTGGTTTAGGGGTTGTATAAAAGCCGTATAGGCAGATTTTTGCCGGCGCCGGCCGGTAGAGCGGCTTGCCGCGGGCAAACGCGCGCTGGTACTCGCAAAAATTGACGATCCGGCAGGGAAAATCACCTGCTGTGAAAGGGAAAGAACGTTTCGGGTGTGAAAACATGGCGGTCTCATTTCCGGGGGATAATAAAACGGATCGGATTGGATCTGTTTTTTGTGTGTGGTCAGGCAGCAATGCGCGCACAGCGGAAAATATCAAACATAGTTTCGCCTGTGTCTACGGATCTTGAGCAAAATATGGAGTTTTATTGTGACTTGAATCTACGTGACGTAATACTGAAAAATGAGGGGAATATTTCAAGAATTGTATGGGGAATTTAAGCATTGGGTGAATTTGCCGGAAAAATAACTTTATGCTATACTTTTTTTATCAACAAATCGAAGGTTTTGATTCGATGATATTCACCACAGATCACAGGAGGAAAAAATGGACCTTGTCAACATTCTCGTAATGATCATCGTGGGCGCGCTCGCAGGTTGGGCTGCGGACTACCTGGTAAAAGGAATTTCCGTTGGCCTGCTTGGCAAGATCATCGTCGGTATTATAGGCGGCGTGCTGGGCGGCTGGCTGTTCAACCTGTTGAGCATCTCCATCGGCAGCGGCATCGTCAACAGCATCATCGCCGCCATTGTCGGCGCGGTGATTTTGCTGCTGCTGCTGCGGCTCATCCGCCGGCGCTAAGCCGTGAAATTTTGAACGCGAGGCCAGTGATCCCGGCCTCGCGTTTGTTTTTAAGGGCAATGATCGGCTTCTCTCTACGTAAAAATGCAAATCAGAGTCCTGTCTGATCCCCCGCGCTTGGCCTGAGAGGGCCGCGGGAAGGGGGCCAGGGGGCGGTATATTGGCTGCAAATGGAATAACCCATCAGCGAGAGAACCCCTTAGTCCCATTTTGTCCGTTGCCGGACAGGGCACGGCAAATCACGGGCAAAGCGCTGACCGTTGCCTGCATAGCCGTGCCCCAACGTCAGCCCGCCCCGAAGGTAGGGGCACGGCGGCAAAGATCAAATCAACGCGGTCAATAACGGTTTAGCCGCGCCCAATTTTGGCCATTGCCGGACAGGGCACGGCAAATCACGGGCAAAGCGGCGTCCGTTGCCTGCATAGCCGTGCCCCAACGTCAGCCCCGACCCGAAGGTAGGGGCACGGCGGCAAAGATCAAATCACGCGGTCAATGACGGTTTAGCCGTGCCCGGTTTTGTCCGTTGCCGGACAGGGCACGGCAAATCACGGGTTAAGTGGCGTCCGTTGCCTGCATAGCCGTGCCCCAACGTCAGCCC
>CALMIB010000431.1 GCA_937863945.1 uncultured Longilinea sp. | reverse complement strand
CCAAATTTGTGGTGGAACAGAAGCGCCAGGAAGCCGAACAGGCCCGCCAGGTGGCCCAGGGTCAGGCAGATGCGGTCGTGATCCGCGCCAAAGCGGATGCCGAGGCACGCATCATCGCGGCCGAAGCCGAAGCCGAAGCGATGGCCCTCATCAGCGACGCGCTCAAGAACAACCCAGACCTGCTCACCTACCAGTACATCAGCAAGCTCTCGCCCAACATCCAGGCCATGCTGCTGCCCAGCAACTCGCCCTTCCTGCTGCAATTGCCGCAATACGGTTCCACCCAATCCGGCACCACAATTGTGCCAACGCCGGAGCCTTAATCGCTCAAACGCGATCCATGATCCCCCGCCCCACGCGGGGGATTTTTATTCGCTGATTTTGGCGATGAGGTTATAATCAATCTCATGAGCGACCAAGCCCACTCTCCCTCCGGCAAACAGATCCGCCTGACCAGCCTGTCGAGCTGCGCGGGTTGAGCATCGAAACTAAGCGCTGAAACGCTGGCGCACGTGCTGCGTCCCATTGCCGACACCTTCCAACCACAGGATTATCCTGACCTGCTGGTCGGTTTGTCGTCGCCCGATGACGCCGCCATCTGGCGCATCGACGAGGACCGCGCCATCATCCTCACCACCGACTTCTTCACGCCGGTGGTGGATGACGCCTACGATTACGGCGCGATCGCCGCCGCCAACAGCCTGTCAGACGTTTATGCCATGGGCGGCAAACCCTTCCTGGCGCTCAACATCGCCGCGCTGCCGCCCGACCTGCCCGCCGAGATCAGCGCCGAGATTCTGCGCGGCGGCGCCGAAAAGGCGCGTGAAGCCGGCGTGGTGATTGCCGGCGGGCATACCGTGCAGGACAAAGAGCCAAAATACGGCCTGGTGGTGGTTGGTTTTGTCGATCCACGGGTTGTGCTCACCAAGAGCGGCGCGCGCCCCGGCGACCGGCTGGTGCTGACCAAACCGCTCGGGTTTGGCGTGACCACCACCGCGCTCAAACGCGAACAGGCTGCCGCGGAAGACGTGCAGGAAGTGGTCGCCTGGATGAAACGGCTTAACCGGACCGCCGGGGAATTGGCGGTTGAATTCCACCTGCGCGGCGGCACCGACGTCACCGGCTACAGCCTGCTGGGGCACGCCTGGGAAATGGCCAGCGCCAGCGGGGTTGGTCTGCGCCTGCATTTTGACTCGATTCCCTTGACCCGCGGCGCGCGCAAATACGCCGAAGCCTACACCTTCCCTGGCGGGGCAAGCGACAACCGCGAGTATTTTTCCAGGCACGTGCAGTTCCCGGCCTTTTTGAGTGAAAACGAGCAAATGCTGCTCTTCGACCCGCAGACCAGCGGCGGGCTGCTGCTGGCCGTGCCGCCGGCTCAATTGGACGCCTTCATGCACCGCGCGGCCGAACTGGATCAACCCGCCTGGGAAATCGGCGAGGTTATCCCGGGCAGCCGCATACAAGTGGTCTAACCGTGAATCTCCTATTCTGACGCTGCCAACATTGCCGGGAGAATGCAGACGATGGATAATCTTGAGTTTCAATCGCGCCGATCGCCGGTTTATGGATGCGGCGGAATGGCGGCCGCGTCGCAACCGCTGGCTGTAGCGGCCGGTTTGAAGTTGCTTTCACAGGGCGGCACGGCTGCCGATGCGGCTGTGGCCATGGCCGCCGCGCTCAACGGCTCCGGCCGCGCGCCGTCGGCTGGCGAAGACTGCCTGGGCACCACCGGCCTGGTGGACGCCGATCCCTGGCTGGTGCTCACCTTCACCGCCGACCAGACCAAACTGATCCCCGGCGATGTGATCCACCTGACGGCAGACCTCAGCCAGAACTTTGCCAGCAATGACACCTCCACCCAGGGCGCAGTGATGGACGGCCTGCTGATCGACTTCGACACCACCTACGGCACGCTGGATCCGCTCAGCGCCGGCCTGGTGGATGCCAGCGCGGCAACCACGTTGAGCGTGCCCTCGCCCATCACGGTCACCTCCGCGACCGTCTCAGCCTGGTTCGACAACCAGGTGGTGGAAATTGTCTTCGGCGGCCAGTATTACCTGTTCCTGCCGATCATCTTCCGCTAATCATCTACAAGCACCATCTGACGGGCGGTGCGATCGCACCGCCCGTTTTTTTTAATTCCGAGTAGAACTTAATTTCTTGACTGCCTGTGATAAAATCGGTTTATGACTCAGGTTCCCGAACACATCCAGCAAATCCTGGATACCCTGCCCAATAAACCCGGCTGTTACATCATGAAAAACAGCGCCGGCGAGATCATTTACGTCGGCAAGGCCATCAATTTGCGCAATCGGGTGCGCTCGTACTTCCACGCGCCCGGCGACCAGGACTTTAAGACCCGCCAACTGGTCAAAAACATCGCCCACATCGAATGGATTGTGGTCGGCTCGGAACTCGAGGCGCTCATCCTCGAGATGAACCTGATCAAGAAGCACCGCCCGCGCTACAACGTGCGCCTCAAGGACGACAAACGCTATCCCTACATCAAGGTGCACTGGGCGGATGCATTTCCCAAAGTCACCGTCACGCGCCAGATGGTCAACGACGGCTCGCGCTACTTCGGCCCGTACACCAGCGTGTGGGCCGTGCACCAGACGCTCGACGTGCTGCGGCGCATCTTCCCCTATCTCACCTGCGACCGCGAGATCACCGGGCAGGATGCCCGTGCCTGCCTGTACTACGATATCAAGCTGTGCGCCGGGCCGTGCATCGGGCGCATTGACCGGGCCGGCTACCGCCAGATGATCGACGACCTGTGCCAGTTCCTCGACGGGCGCACCGAGCCCATCGTCGCGCGCCTGCGCCAGGAGATGGAGCAGGCCGCCGAGGAGTTGAAGTTCGAGCGCGCCGCCGCCATCCGCGACCAGATCGGCGCCATCGACCGCGTGGTGGAAAAGCAAAAGGTCATCTCAAACGACCAGATCGACTCGGACGTGATCGCCATGGC
>CALMIB010000430.1 GCA_937863945.1 uncultured Longilinea sp. | reverse complement strand
CCAGGGTGAAAAGAATCCCGGAAAGGATCAAATAATAAATCATTGGCATCATTCACCTCCACCTTGCCGGAATATCGGTCAGGCTTTCTTCTCAAGCGCCGCGCGCCGGGCCTGGCGTTCTTTCAAATCGCCGCGGGTCAGCACGATGGCGCCCACCATGGCAGCCAGCAAAATCACCGAAGTGATTTCAAAGGGCAGCGTGTATTGCTGGAACAGCATCAGGCCCACCGCGGCCGGGTCGCCAAAGGTCACGCGCGGCTCCGCCGGCGCAGCCGGAATCCCGCCGCGCACCACCAGGAACAGCGCCACTTCGGCCGCGAACACCAGTCCCAGCACAATTGCCAGCACGCGCAGCCCGCGCACGCGCAGCGATGATTCTGTAAGCTTTTCGGCGCCCAGCATCATGATCACGAACAGGAACAGCACCATGATCGCGCCGGCATAGACTGAGATTTGCGCCAGCGCGATGAACGGGGCGCCTAAGACCAGGTAGAGCAGCGCCACGGTCAGAAAGTTCAGCACCAGGAAGAGGGCTGAATAGATCGCGCTGCGGCTGACCAGCAACCCCACCGCCGAGCCAACCGACACCAGCCCGATAATCACGTACAGGATCAACACACCCAGAGGCGGCATGGACTTCCCTCCCTAATCCGTAGGATCTTTCATTTCAGGAACCGAGCGGGTGAACACGCCGGGCGGGGTCACCTGCGGGGTGGTCTTCACGCCTTCGGGAACCGCCTCCAGCAGCATTTGCTTGGTGTAGATCGAGCTGGTGCGTTCGGTGAAGGTCAATTCGTAATTATCGCCCAGCACGATCGCTTCGGTCGGGCAGGCATCCTCGCAAAAGCCGCAGAAGATGCAGCGCAGCATGTTGATTTCATACGTGCTGGCGTAGCGCTCGCCCGGGGAGAAGCGCTGTTCGTCTGTATTCTCGGAAGCCTCGACGAAAATGGCATCCGCCGGGCAGGCCGAGGCGCACAGCGCGCAACCGATGCACTTCTCCAGGCCATTGTCATAGCGTTTGAGCACGTGCCGCCCGCGGAAGCGCGTGCGCACGGGCCGCTTTTCCTCCGGGTACTGGATCGTCGGCGGCTTCTCGAACATCGATTTAAGGGTTGTCCATAATCCCTGAAACATCGCTATCTCCTTCCCTTCACCGCTAAAATCAGCGTTTGGTGGTCAGCACCACCAGGATGCCGGTGACAAACACGTTGAGCAGCGCAATCGGGTACATGACCTTCCAGCCCAGCGCCATCAATTTGTCATAGCGGATGCGCGGCAGCGTGGCCCGGATCCAAATATCCACGAACAGCCAGATAAACACTTTGATAAGCAGGTAGATCGGCCCCAGCCAGGGCAACTGGTCCACGAAGGGCCCCTGGAAACCGCCCAGGAACATGGTTGAGCCAATCATGCCCACCGCGATCATCTTGATGTATTCGGCCATGAAGAACAGCGCGAATTTCATGCTGGAATACTCGGTGTGGTAACCGGCGGTCAATTCCTGCTCGGCTTCCGGCATGTCAAACGGCGCGCGGTTGATCTCGGCCAAGGAGGCCATGAAGTAGATGATGAATCCCGCCGGCTGCAGCAGCACGAACGGCAGCGTCTTTTGCGCCTGGACGATATCCATCACGTTCATCGAGCCGGCCAGCAGGATTGGCCCGACCAGCGAGAGGCCCAGCGCCAGCTCGTAGCTGATCATCTGCGCGGTGGAGCGCAGCCCGCCGAACATGGCGTATTTGTTGTTCGACGACCAGCCCGCCAGCGTGATGCCGTACACCGAGATGGACGTGACCGCCATGATGTACAGCACGCCGATGTTGACGTTGGCGATCGAGAGCGCGATTTCGCGCCCGAACAAGTTGACGGATGTGCCCCACGGGATCACGCCGGTGATAATCAACGCCGGGATCACCGTGATGACCGGCGCCAGGACGAACATCAGCCTGTCGGCGCCCGCCGGGATCAGCTCTTCCTTGGAAATCAGCTTGACCGCGTCCGCAATGGGCTGCAACAAACCGAACTTACCCACGCGGTTGGGGCCAATGCGCACCTGCATGCGCGCCAACACGCGCCGCTCCAGCAGGGTCACGTAGGCAAATCCGGCGGTCATAAACAAAATGAGGAAGATCGACTTGATGATCCATTCGATAATCATGCCAACATCCATGCGCTTCCCTCGCTTCAGGCCTTAATTTCAACTTGCACGGGTTCAATCGTCACGGCCGTGGGAGCCCAAACCGGCAAGCCGGTGCTGCGCGGCACCAGGCCAAACCCATCCGGCAGGTGCAAACCCGCCGCCACGACCGCCTGCGCGCTCCAGCCATCGCCGCGCAGCAGCACCGCGCTGCCGTCCTGCAGGCCCAGTTTTTCAGCCGTGCTCAGGTTCATGCCCACCTCGGCGCGGGCGGCGCGGCGATCCAGCAGCGATGTTGGCCGCAGGGTGGTGCCCCGGTCGTACAGCCGCGTTATCGGGAGTACCAGCAGCGATCCGGCCGGCACCGCGGGCAGCGCCGGAACGGCCGCGGCGGTCAGTTCCACCTTTTCACCGCGTTCGGCCGCGCTGGGCAGTTGCACCCCCAGGCCGTGTTTGTTCTCATAGCCGGTGCCGCCGAAATACATATCGCCGCGTCCAACCAGGGGCCATTGATCGTGCACATCGGCCAGCTTCTGGTAGGTCAATCCGGCATAGGCGGGCACCCGCGCCGCGATCTGATCCATCACCAGCCCGGCCGTGGCGGGCAGTTCAACGTCCAGCCGCCCGGCCAGTTGCGCCGTGATGACGAAATCGGGGCGGGCCAGACCGCGCGGCGTGGCCGCCGGGTAGTAGCGCTGCACGCGGCGTTCGCCGTTGGTGAAGCTGCCTTCCCGTTCGGTGTAGGCCGCGGCCGGCAGCACCACGTCGGCATGTTTGGCCGTCTCGCTCAGGAACAGGTCCTGGACAATGACAAATTCGGCTTCGTCGAGTGCCGTCGCCAGCGCGGGGTCGTCCCCCGCCGGATCAGACGCGGCAATGTAAACCGCCTTTGACTGGCGCAGTTGGTCGCCCAGGTTGCCGGCCGGGCGGAAGCCCATGTCCCAGGCGCCCTGGCTGTTGGCCTTTGGCCACACCGGGATCAGGCCGTTGTTGGCCTTGCCGTAGTGGCCGGTCTTGACCAGCAGATCGGCGGCCGCGTAGGCCAGGTAGCTGGACTGTTGCAGGCCCAGGCCGTTGCTGCCGTAGAAGACCAGCGCGTTTTCGGCTTCGGCAAAAGCCTTGCCGGCCGCGCTTTCGAGGAAACCGCCGAAGGTCAGTTGCAATTCGCCGGGGTTGTAGCGCAGCGTGTGGGTGGCGAACTTGTCCAGGCGCGTTTCGTTCGGGTTGATCACGATCAGCGCCGCGCCGCGTTCGACAGCCTGCTTGACGCGCAGCCACCACACCGGCGCTTCTTCGTGCAGGTCGCTGGCCAGCACCAGGATAGCGCTGCCCTTGCCCAGGTCGCCCAGGTTGGTGCCAACGCCCGCGCCCACCAGCGCGGCCAGGTCGCCGCCGCCCATGTAGGTATCCAAAACTGCCTGCCCGCCGGTTGCATCAGCCAGCCGGCGCAGGTTGAACAGGTCTTCATTGGAAAGGCGCCCGCCGGCCAGCACGGTCAGGCCGCTGCCCGCTGCGCGCAGTTTCTGCGCGGCCAGATCCAGCGCCTCGTCCCAGCCTGCCGGAACCAGTTCGCCGCCTTTGCGCACCAGCGGCTCGCTCAGGCGTTCCTTGCTCTCGGTGAAGTGGTAGCCCAGGCGGCCCTTGTCGCACATCCAGATTTCGTTGACGCCTTCATTTTGCCGCGGCATGGCGCGCTTGATCACCATGTTGCCGCCGGTCTTAGCCTCGCGGCGCACGTTGTAGGTGATGTTGCAGCCCACCGGGCAATGCGAGCACAGTGAAGCCGCCGACACCATTTCCCACGGCCGCGCGCCAAAGCGGAAATCGGCGGTGGTCAACGCGCCCACCGGGCAGATGTCGGTGGTGTTGCCCGAGAAAATCGAGTCAAAGCCCGGTTCGGAGTCCGTGATGATCTCCAGGCTGCGACCGCGGTGGAAGAAATCGATCACCGCGTCATCCACAACCTCGTGCTGGAAACGCACGCAGCGCCCGCATTGAATGCAGCGCTCGCGGTCCAGCCAGATCAACTCG
>CALMIB010000429.1 GCA_937863945.1 uncultured Longilinea sp. | reverse complement strand
CATCTTCATCTTCGTGGCCACGCTGGCCGGCGTGTTCCCCCGGGAACTGTTCGGTACGCTGGTACTGACCAATTACATTTTCAAAGTCAGCATCGAGGTGGTGATGACGCCTGCGACCTACGCCGTGGTGGCGTTCCTCAAGCGCGCCGAGTCGGAAGACTACTACGACCGCCACACGCGCTTCAACCCGTTTGGAATCTAATCACCGCTGCTTGCAATTGTCATTCACCGTGCCCGTCCGGCGCGGTGTTTTCATACTTGTTGCGGCGCGGCTTCTTCTCCACCGGCGGCTCTTCCTTCCCGGCGATCACCACGCAGTATTCTCCGCGCGGCGGGTTGGCCTTGACCCACTCGATCAATTCGCTCAGGCTGCCGCGCTGCACGCTCTCGAATAATTTCGTCAGGTCGTTGGCCACCGCTGCCGGCCGGTCGCCGTACACTACCAGCGCGTCTTCCAGGAAAACCTGCAGGCGGTAGGGACTTTCGTAGAAGATCAGCGTATGCGGAGATTGGGCGTCCAATTCCAAAAAGCGGCGGCGCGGACCGCCCTTGTGCGGCGCGAACCCGCGGAAGGTGAAGCTGTTCACCGGCAGCCCCGAAAGGATCACCGCCATGATCAGCGCGGTCGGCCCGGGGATGGCGGTCAACGCCAGCCCTTCGGCGATGGCGCTGCGCACCAGGATGAAGCCCGGATCGGAAACCGCGGGCGTGCCGGCATCGGTCACCAGCGCCACGGTTTTCCCCGCGCGCAGCAGCTCGAGGATTTTGGGCAGCACGCGCTGCTCGTTGTCCTCGCGGAACGAGAGCTGCGGCTTGCGGATGTCGAAATGCTTGAGCAGGAAACCGGTTTTGCGCGTGTCCTCGCTGATCACCAGGTCGGCATTTTTGAGGGTTTCCAGCGCGCGCTGCGAAATATCGCCCAGGTTGCCGATGGGGGTCGAAACCAGAGTGAGCATGGCCTGCATCCAGTCGAATGATTCAGACTTGAAAAACAACCTTCGAGAGTATATCATGGAATGAAGACCCGCTTTATCCGGCAACTCCAACCAGACATTGACCGCACCCCCACCTTTTTGGCCCGGCTCGCCTGCCTGCTGCCTGGCGCGATCTGCCCAGGAGTATGATTTGCTGCTGGCACGCCTTCAGGAAGATGCTGCTGGCGCGGGTAAGATTCCTGCGCAGGTTTCAGCCACCCCGGCCGGACATTTCGACGGCTTGACACAGCTTAAATTCGACGATATTACGCCAACCAACCGATCCTTGCGCTACCCGGACGCTTCACCGGGTGAAATTGCGTTGATTGCCGAATCTCCCAGTCCGGAGCAGGATCACCTCCTGCATGAGTTAGCCCTCACTGCGGGTATTTTTCCGGTGAGCATTTACCGGCAGGATCAAATTACAGCGGGGCGCTTGCTGCAATTGATCGCCGAGCACCGCTACGTGCTGTCGGTGGACGGTTGGAAGGATCAACTGGCCGAAGGCGCGGACAGCCAGGGCGAGATTCCCGAATTCCTGAATGGGCCGGCACGCTTCCGCCTGGTCACCAACAGCATTCCCTTTCTGCTGGCCTACCTCGACCGCGACATCACCTACCGGTTTATCAACGAACCCTTCTGCCAGTGGTTCGGCCTGCCGAGGAGCGCCATCCTGGGCGCTCCCATGCGCGCCCTGGTCGGCGAGGAGGCCTATGAATTGGCCCGGCCGCACATTCAAAAGGCGCTTGCCGGCGAAAAAACCAGCCTGACCAACCGCTTTCGCCATGCCGACGGATCGGTTCATATTGCACGCTCCACCTACATTCCCGACCGCCAGCCGGACGGCCAGGTGCGCGGTTTTATTTCCAGCATCGACGATATCACCTACCAGGAGGAAGTCGAAAACCGGCTGCGGCAAAGCGAGCACCGCCTGCGCGCCATCATCGCCAACATCCCCATCGCGCTCTTCACCCTGGATTCCAACGGCATTTTTACATTATCAGAAGGCAAAGGGCTTCAAACCCTGGGGTTGACGCCCGGTCAGGTGGTGGGGCAGTCAGTCAATGATGTTTATCGCGGCAATACCCCCCTGCTCCATTGCATCCACCGCGCGCTGGCCGGC
>CALMIB010000428.1 GCA_937863945.1 uncultured Longilinea sp. | reverse complement strand
CGGCCGGGATTTTCAGCTCCTGCACCTTATCCAGGAATTCCTTGATGTCCGCCGGGGTCGGCCGCCAGGTGCCAGCCCCGTACGCCGCGCCGGTAGGCAGCACAGGCCGGTAAGGGGTCATGGCTTGAAACTCCTTGACACAGCGGACCAGTTGGGAGGCCGGGTTGTGAGCCTTTTCCCAGTACATTTGCGGCATATTGATGTCGCACTTGTTCAGGAATTCTTTCCAGGGAAATTGTGGATGGTAGGAAGGATAGCGGTAGGAGCTTAACGCGATGGGGGTGTTGGGTAATTCGGCGCGGACTTTGGTCATGAACGCGCGCGCGGCGGTTGCCCGGCCGGCCGTCTTGTACTCCACCTCGGCATCGACGACGTAACCGTCCAGTTCCAGGTCCTTGACGCGTTGGATGGCAATGCGCGCCTCGCCCTGCGGATCCATGCCGTAAACATAATGCCAGCCCCACACCTGGATTCCGTGGCGTTTGAGTTCAGCGGCAACCGGCGGGATGTAATCGTAGAGTGTGGATTTTTCCACATTGTACTTGTAAATGCCGTCGGCAATTTTGATCAACACATGGGTCAGGTTGGCCGAGCGGGCCAGCCGGCCAATCGCGGCGGGATTTGCGTTTTCGCATTTGGGCAGCTTCCAGATGAAATACCCTTTTCCCTGAAGTGGCATGCAGATTTACTCCTGGAGTTCAACGGTGATTACCGGTCGGCGGGCAGGCCGTTGGGTTGCAAGTCGCCGGCCAGGCCCAATTGCGGCGCGATGCTGCGCATAGCCAAAATGACATTATCGGTATGCTGCCAGAGATCGACTCCGAAATCGGCAGCGGCGGCGGCAATTTCTTCCCGGTTTGCGCCGGCGGCAAAGGCGCGGTCTTTCCATTTCTTCTTGACTGAGCTGGCGGTCAGATCGTAGAGCGAGCGCGAAGGCCGCACCAGCGCCACGGCGGTGATCAGGCCGGTGATTTCATCGCAGGCGAACAGCGCTTTGGCCAGCAGCGTATCGCGCGGAACGCCAGAGCGGTCGGTGTGCGCCAGGATAGCCTGGATGATCTCCTCCGGCACCCCCTTTTCGCGCAGGATGGGCGCGCCGGCAATGGCATGATCCTCGAGGGTGGGGTGCATTTCCCAGTCAAAATCGTGCAGCAGGCCGGTCATGCCCCAGATTTCAACATCCTGATCGAATTTTTCGGCATAAAAGCGCATGGCGGCCTCGACGGCCAGCATGTGGTTGACCAGGTTATCGCTCTGGATGGCATTCCGCACGATTTGGTAGGCTGTTTCACGGTTCATAGATACCCTCGGAATCCGGCATTCGCCTTATTCAGTTGCAAAATTCATACCCGCGACGGCTCATTGAGGGGGCGGTTCAGGAAAGATGGGTTCCTTCTCGCCCAGCACCGGCAGCGGCCGGGTGATAAACGTATCGATAAAGGCCACCAGCGTTGCCGGCAATTCGCGCAGGTTCCAGATGCCGAGCGAGGAACGCCGGTAAGCGCGCCGGTCGGCGGATACGCCCTCGCCGGCTACGCCCAACCCGTTGCAAATGACCAGCGCGCGGGGCAGGTGAAATCGCTGCGTCACCAGCAGAGCCTGGTCGACGCCGAAGATCTCTTTGGCGCGGTAGCAAGTATCATAGGTCCTGCGGCCGGCGTAATCGAGCACGATGGCATCTTCCGGCACGCCAAGTTCAAGCGCGTAGGCGCGCATCGCGCCGGGTTCGTTGTACTCCACAAAGCGGTTATCGCCGCTCATCAGCAGCTTTTGAACTTTTCCGGTGAAATAAAGATCGGCTGCGGTTTCCACGCGGTCGCGCAGCACGGGGGTGGGGGAGCCGTCCCGCAGCAGGCCAGCGCCGAAAACAATGGCCACCGGGCGCTGTGAGGCCGAGTCAACGCTGGCGATCCGGCCGATGGAATACAGTCCCGAAGCCAACCGCGGCAGGCCGAAGATCAGGATGCCGGCAGCGGCTGTGAACACGATGAAACGCAGGATCATTCGAAAAATTCTTTTTATCACTTCGCGAATTGTACCATGCCGGATTCCGGCAGGATATTACCGGCCCAGCGCATTGTAGATATCGTACCCGATGGCGTTGACCGCGTCGCGCAGCGGATCGTAAACCGAATCGTCCACCACCCGCATGTCCTGGATTTCATACCCGCCCGCCGCCGCGCTCAACTGCGCTTTGCCTTCTTCGGTCTTGCACAGATCCAGAAACGCCTGGGTAAAGGCCGGACGCATTTCCGCCGGGAGCGAAGGGGTGTACGACAGGTTTAGGTTGGGGATTTCCGGGTCGCTCTGCCAGACCACCCTCACGCGCTCGCGGACATCCGGCAGGTCGGCAATGACGGCGGATGAGGTGCGCGGGTCGCCGCTGATGGCGAAAGTGACGCCAAAATCGCATACGCCTTTGATGTACAAGGCCCGAATGATGCCCGTTTGCGTCGGGATCAATGCGCCGGTATCGACGTCAATTTCGTTTTGCGCGAGGATCCCTGCCGGCAACACATACCCCGATATGGAGGTGGAATCGGCCCAGCACGGCTTCATGCCATTGAACTGGGCAAGCGCTGTGGCTGCGTCGGCTGTGTTGAGGTTGGTGTCGGGGTCGAAGTAGAAGGAGAGACCGCTTTCCACGTTGGCCAAAAATTGCGCCCCGTAGTAATACACGCCGAAGTGGCTGGTCAGCAGAGCGACCTCCGCGATCTGGTTTTGGCTGGCTGCGAGATAGGTGAGCGGTTGGAGAAAGGTGAGCTGCACGTTGCCCGCGTCCATCTCAGCCAGCAAAAGATCATAGCTGTCCAGTACCAGGATGTCCACCGAGACTCCGGTCAACTCGCTCAGTTTGAGCGCCAATGCGGCTGCCTGGGAGGCCTGATCCGGCGCGGTTTCGGCTGGAACGATCCCGAGAATGATGGGATTGTCTGGACTTCCCAACGGCGCGGGGGTGGGCGTCGGCGAAGGCTGGAGGGTTGCGGTAGGCGCGGGTTCGGGCTCTGGCGTTGGCGTGGGCTGGCAACCAATCAGGCTTAACGAAAGCAACAGGCCAACCAGCAATCCATTGAACCACCGGCGGTTTTTGAGTACACTCAAGGCAAACCCCTTGTCAGTTGAGCTGGGTAAATGGTCACAGCCTGATTATAATCAATAATCCACGGCACAAGAAAATGATTGAGGGAAAAAGAATGAACGATGAAACCAACCGCAAGGCAAATCCATTTTTGATCGTGCTTGGGATCATGGGATTTATCCTGATTGCGTATTTATTCTTAATCCTGTTGTTTGTCAAGCAGACGACGGATCGCGTGCTGGCGCCGCTCGAGCAATCAAACCAAACTCTCAGCACCCAGGTATCGGCGCTGTTGCACCCAACGCCCACCATCCTGCCCGATCCGGTCACGATTGTTCACGAGGTACGCGCGTTGGCTCGCCTGGAAACGATTGAATACACGGTGCAAAAAGTGATCACCGCTGAAACAGGCCAGGATTTGGCCCTCCTGTTTGGCGACCGCCTGCTGTTTATCGCTTACGGGCGGGTGATTGCCGGGGTGGACCTGGCCAAGCTGGAATCGAACGACCTGTATATGCAAAACGGCGTGATCCATGTGCGTATGCCTGCCTCGGAAATATTTGTTGCCACGCTTGATAATGAAAAATCCTATGTGTACGACCGCGAACTGGGATTGTTAACCCACGGCGATGAAAGCCTGGAAACCAAAGCCCGCCAGGTGGCTGAAGCTGAAATCCTGCGTTCGGCGATCGAGGACGGCATCCTCGACCGGGCATACGACAACGCAGAGACCTACCTGGAGCGCCTGTTGGAGGACCTGGGATACCAGGAGATCGTTTTTGACCGGCCCGCCGCTCAGACTCCAACGCCGGTGGTAAATCCATGACGCTTTGTCCAGTATTTCGCCATAAGAATCTTTTGTGTTTCTGGAATTATCGTGTATGATGAAATCTCAGAGGTTGTTTGAACAACCCGTCTCAATTTGCCGGACCTGGCCTATGTTAAATTACTTGACATTAACGTGCTTTGTG
>CALMIB010000427.1 GCA_937863945.1 uncultured Longilinea sp. | reverse complement strand
AGCCCCGCCAACGCCAGCAGAAAAAAAAACAGGCGGGTTTTCATGGCGTGAGTGTGGATGGCGCGGGGGTCCAGGTTGGGCGGAAGGTGGCAGTGGGCGTCACCGGCGTGACGGTGGGCGTGCTGGTCTGATAATACCGACGGCCGGGCCAGGGTGTGCGCGTGGGCGTGAGCGTGGTGGTGGGCGTGGGCACGAAGGTCGGCGTGGCAATCGCTTCGACCGGGTAAAGCTGCGCCATAGCATCCTGCCAGTTCAATCCGCCGGTGATGACGAATTGATTGACGCGTGCGGCCGCGTAATAGGTGCGCCAATTGACCAATGCGGGCAGCCGCTGCCAGCCGAAGCGGGCAGCCAGATCGGTGAGGTCCACCCAGTAGCCCTGTGGAATGGGCGCGAGCGCGCCGCCCTGCTCATAAGCCTGTGTATTGCCGTTATGGCGGGCATCCAGATCCCAGGGATGCATCGAAAGCGGGATGCCCTGCGATCCATCCTGGTAGCGCGTGCGGGCATAGATCCGCCAGTAAGTCAGGCCGTTATAATCTTCACGCACCGCCACCAGCCACCCGGCGGAAAATGGCAGCGGGTTGAGCGCGAAACCTCTGCCGGTGTACAACCAATCCTCGACCATGCCTGGAGAGGGCGGTTCGGTCAGTGGATAATAGGCATTTTCCAGGCTGGATAGAACATCCCACCCGGTGAGTTCAGCGATTTGAGCCCTGAGCGCGTTGAACGATTCGTCCAGCGCATCGATCAGATAGGGATACTGGACGGCCACATCTGGCAGCTCAACCAGCGCGGCCCGACCGGCCGGAGAAACCGGTGAAACCGTCAGGACCGGCGACCAGAGCGTGGGGAGCATGTCTGCGGTTGCATTGCCCTCCGCCCATGCGCGCATGGCTTCGGCCGACTGCCCGCTCAACCAGATCAGGCCGTGCGTCTGGGCGGGCAGCGGCGTGTAGGTCAGGATCTGCGCGCCGGACGGAACCGCGTAGGCAGTGAGCGCTTCCTGATTGGGGCCGGGAATGCGCGCCAGCAGGGCGCTTCCATCCGGCTTCCAGACAGGTTCCTGCCCGGCTCCCAGTGGCTGAATGGCGCCGTAAGAGTCCTGGCGATCCCAGAGGACAATCGAGCGGCTGCCGGAGCGGTCCACATCCCAGGCCAGATAACGGCCGTCCGGCGACCAGGCGGGCTGGCTTTCGGTGGTTTGAGCAGACTGACTCAGGTTGGCAAAGCGGTCGTCGATGCGGTCCAGCGCCGCGGTCCAGATTTCGTCCTCGCCGGAACGGGCGGAAACAAAGGCGATGGTGCGGCCTTCGGGAGACCAGGCGGGGGAATGGTCGGGGCCGGGATCGTCGGTGAGTTGGATGGGCGCTTCGCCTAAATTGGCCAGCGATTGCAGGTAAACATCCAGGTTGTCGTTGCGATAGGCTTCGTAGGCCAGCCACTGGCCGTCCGGCGACCAACTCGGCGATCCTTCGTACTCTGGTGTATCGGTCACGCGCTGCACCTTGCCGTTGGCCAACGTTAAAATGTACAGATCCCAGTACCCGTTGCGCCGCGAGGTGAACGCCACCTGGAGGCCGTCCGGGCTCAGCGCAGGGTCGCGGTCTTCGCCAGGTTGGGTGGTGATCCGCTTTAAAGGCTGGGTCAGCGGGTGAAAAATGAAGAAATGCGCGTTAGCGCCGTCGCCGAGAGAAATCAAAAACATATCCCCGGTCGCGGTGGCATAGGCAGGCACGGCTTGGGTATCTGCTGAGGCCGCCTCCAGGGTGGATGGGATGGTGGGAGATGGCGATGCGGTGGGAGCCGGCCCGGTTGCAGCCTGGGCCTCGGGTTTGGGCCCTTCGGCGCGGAGGGTAGGCCATGCGACGACGAGCAGGTAAACCAGGTTCGCCATGATAAGCGCCGTTAACAACAGCAATAAAATTCGTTGCGTTGCGGGCCTGGGGCTATTCATTTGTGAAACCTCATAGCCTCTTCAGGCAATATTTTCATACAACTTAATTGAATTTTCACAGGTAGATTGTAGCATCCCTGAATCGCGAACGTCAATGCAATCAGTTTGCGCCTGGTTTACAATTTTGTTTGCTTTATCGGAGTCGATATTTCCGATGGTTAATCCTGGCTTAATCGTTTCATCACAATAATTTACCCTAAATTTAACGTGCAAAAAATTGAATTGTCAATATAATAGAAGTATCG
>CALMIB010000426.1 GCA_937863945.1 uncultured Longilinea sp. | reverse complement strand
GCGGCAGCGATTTGATGGCGCCGGTCGGGCGGCCGAGCGCGGCCGCGGTTGCGGCGGGGGCGAGGCCCTGGTAAAAACGCAGCAGGATCACCTGGCGCTGCTCGGGAGTGAGGCGCAGCAGGGCGGCGCGCATCTGGCGCTGGCGCTGAGCCAGGCCGGCGAGGGCTTCGGGGGGCGGGTCGGCGCTGGAAAGATCCTCGCTCAGGTCGGCGGGCGGGTGGCGGCGGTAGTGGTCGGTGGCGATGTTGTGCGCGGTGCGGTAGAGGTAGGCACGCAGGTGGTCACTGGGGCCGCCGCCGGAGCGCAGCGCCGAAAGCAAGTGGGTGAAGGTTTCGGCGGTGCAATCCTCGGCCAGGTGGACGTCGCCGAGCAGCCGCCAGGCGTAGGCGTATATCTCGGGACTGTAGCGGTCATAAAGTTCCGCCAGGCAACCGGGATCAAACGCGCGCGCGCCTTGCAGCAGCCGGGATTCATCCATGCTTTAATTGTAAGACGGAAAGGAGGGGGAAGAGATACGGGTGTCTGGAAGTGATGGGTGATGTGGGATGCGTTCGGAGGGAAAAACGGAATGCATTTGGCATTGAACGGAGAGCTTTTTGACCAGAGTTGAGCAACTTGTGGTTTTTACGCCGTAGGGTTGGGTCTCAGACCCACCCCTACAGGGCAAAACCAGAACGACTGACGTCGTCACTACGAGGTGAGGATGGGGCGGGTGCGCGTGGGGCGGGTGCGAGACCCGCCCCTACGGCAGAATTCCTTATTTCTTTAACACTGCGTCGACCTCGGCCTGCAGGGCGTCGCGGACGGTGGCGTATTCCTGGCCCTGCGCGGTGACGTAATCCTTGATGACCACGCCGGGGGCGGGCATGGGGCCGCCCAGCACGGCTTCGATGCGCTCCTGCGGCACGCCCCAGTCCAGAAGCTCCTGGAAGGTGGTCTTGCCGCGCACGGTGCCATCTTCGGCTTCGGGGGTGTGATCGGCTTGCGGCGTGCCGGAGACCTGCGGGGCGGGAGTGGCCTCGGCGGCGGGCAGCGCAGTTTCGGCGGGCGGGGCGGCGTCCAGGTCGATAGTGTGCGCCGCGAGGTAGGCCAGCCGCTCGGGGGTGAGCGTGCCGAGCGCGGTGAGGATCTCGACGGCCTGGAGGGGCAGGTAGCTTTCCTCCTCGGCGGTCAGGTCGTAGGGCAGGCCGGTGTAGAAGGCGGTGAACAGGCGCACCGAGGCGGTGCCGATCTCGACTTCCAGGTCTTCGTAAATCGATTCGAGCTGGTTGACCTTGAAACTGGCCGGGTCGGTGCCGGCAGGCAGGGCAAAGGCGGCGGCCAGTTGGGCGGCCGGGACGCCAAAGTTCTTTTCGACGTCGCCGAAGGTGTAGGAGCCGCGGATGTCAGCCGGATCGTACTGCCCGGCGGCTTCGCCTTCGCTGAATTTGGCCGGGACCTTGGTTGATTCGGTGGCCCACCAGTTGAAGGCGCTGGTGACCATGACGCCGCCGAAGATGACGGCCAGGATGAGGAGCGCGAGGGGTTTGGCGGTGAGGCGCATGGGTTATTTGCCTCCCGCGGAGAATTCGAGCGCGCCGGGCGCCGGACAAACGCCCTCGGTGGTGCATTCGAGGCAGGAGATGCACTGCGGGTCGCGGATGACTTTGGCGGTGTTGACCGGCAGGTTCATCGGGCAGGAGCGCGAGCAGAGCGAGCAGTTTTTGCAGGCTTCTTCCTTGCGGCGGATTTTGAAGACGCGGAACAGGTTGGTGAGGCCAAGCAGCGCGCCGTAGGGGCAGGCGTATTTGCACCAGGGGCGCTCGACGAACAGCGCGCCGACCAGCGTGACGGCCAGGACGATCACGCCGCCGATGGCGATTTCGCTGGACCACAGGTTGAAGAGCGCGTGGTAGGGGTCGATGTCGGCGAAGATCAGCTTGCCGGTGACGGCGGTCATGTAGAGCACCCAGGCCAGCATGAGGTAGCGGGCGTAGCGCAGCACGCGGTCGAGCTTGAGCGGGACGAAGTGGTTGTAGCGGCGCTTGAAGAGTTTCTTGCCCAGTTTGCCGACCCATTCCTGCGCGGAGCCCAGCGGGCAGACCCAACCGCAAAAGACCGGGCCGAAGAGCACGGCCAGCAAGGTGACCAGGATCATCAGGATGAAGGAGGAGTCGTGAATTTTCTGGACGAAGGTGCCGGTGGTGGCGTACTGGTAGATGCTGACCACGCCGCCAAAGGGGCACAGGGCATGCAGCGAGGCGCTGGAGAGGAAGGGAATGCCGCCGCCGCTTTCGGCCAGGGTGTGGTTGATGGAGACCAGCGCGATGAAGGCGAAGAAGAAGATTTGCAGCAGGGTACGCGGCCAGACGCGCCGGCGGGTGATACGGGTAAGGGTTGCGGAAAGGGATGACATGGGACCTCGAAGGTTTGGGATGAGATGAGTGTAATGTAAAGATGTGAAGAGGCTGTGAAGAAAGCATGAATAAAGGATGGAGATCTGGGAGGA
>CALMIB010000425.1 GCA_937863945.1 uncultured Longilinea sp. | reverse complement strand
GGTTACCGGTTGGATGCGCCCGTCAGGATAAATAAAATACGCGCGGCTGTCGCCGATGTGCGCCATGGTAACTTGCTCGCCCAAAACAAGAGCCGCGGTAAGCGTGGTGCCGCCGCCGGGCGCTTTGCGCACTACCGCAGCCTGCGCTTCCTTTACACCGTTTTCCATGACTTCCAACAGGCTTTCGGTCTGAGCACCGGTATCGCCGGTTATAAAGGGTGTGATAATCCGGCGGATGATGTAATCGGCGAATGCGCGCGCTGCAGCCCCGCTGGCCAATTCGCCATGTTGGTGTCCTCCCATCCCATCCGCGACCACGAAAATGCCGAGGGGGAGATCTGTAGCTCCGTCCGCCAGAATTGAGCTCAATGAAAAAATGGTATCTTCATTATGATCGCGTTGCCTGCCGATCGATTGAGCGCACCCAACAGCTAATTGGGCCGGCCGGATAACCACCGGTTTTTTGGCTACATCCATGCCCAGGTCTTCAGTTAATGGAGCTGTCTTTATATTGTCTGGTTCTGGAACGCTTTTTTGACCAAAAAATCGCTTTAAAAAGTCCAACACAATGGCCTCCTCAAAAAGGCACAGGGAAAAATTAAGTCAATAATGCGTAAACCATGCGGTCGGAAGAACCAATGTATAAAACGTCATTATACACGATGGGAGTCCCGGTGATGGGGCCGCCAGTCGAAAATTTCCATTTAAGATGGCCTGATTTCGCATCCAGGCAATATAAATTACCGTCGGCGCTGCCGCAATACAAATGACCCTTGTATGCAACCGGAGATCCGCTCACCTGGTGGGCCGTTTTATAATTCCAAATTTCTTTCGAAGTTCCGGCATCGATGCAGTAAATACATCCATCCGCGGAGCCGATATACACATAATTATCCAGCCGACAGGGTGATGATACCGTGCCTTTACCCATACGGTAACGCCACAATGCCCACCCCGACCGTGCGTCGATCGCGTAAAAAGTAGAATCCAACGCCCCCACAAAGACCATTCCCTGCGCCACCAAAGGCGAAGATGTGATCGCACGCTTGGCCTTGAACCGCCACTTGGATTGGCCGCGGAAATCTAAACATAATAATTCGCCGATTTCGCTACCAACGTAGAGATAATCCTGGGTGATAAATGGCGTCGACCGGACGGGGCCACCCGCGTCAAAGCGCCAGGTTCTGCGCTGCGCAAGAAGATTGATGGCGTAGAGATAACCGTCATCCGATCCAATAAATAGATGTCCCTCAGCAATTTTTGGCGATGACCGGATCGGCCCCTCGGTCGCATAATTCCAAACCATTTTTCCGGTGCGGCTGGAAATTGCATAGACATGATTATCTTCTGAGCCAATATAGACAGCGCCATCATGATAAACCGGCATACTGACGATTCCACCTTCGGTGGCGAATTTCCATTGAAACTCACCCGTGGCCGCATTGATACTGTAAAGATTATTATCATAAGAGCCGATGTATATGGAGCCATTCTCATATAACGGCGAACTGCGAATTTCATCTTCACATTCAAATACCCACAAAGGTTTTATACTCTTTTCAGTGGATTCATTGGGTCGATAGTGCATGCGGGCGAGCGCGCCAGTTTTTTTGGCGGTCGAAAGCAGCGCTTCCTTCATGGCAAGCGCAGTTGGAAAGCGTTCCTGCGGCGAGTATTTCAACGCTGTCTGCACAATTGCATCGAACTCAGCGGAGACGGATGGATTAATTTGACGGATGGAACGCTCGCCAAATGAAAATGGCGGTTCCAGGCGCGGATCTTTTCGCGTGATCAGGTGGTGCAAGGTCGCGCCCAGGGCATAAATATCCGCCATCGGCGTTGCTTCACCTCGGTATTGCTCGGGTGGCGAATACCCCTCGGTTCCAATCATGGTACCTTTTTGGCCGGTTTTGAATATTTTGGCAATCCCAAAATCCACCAAAACAATATGGCCCTGTTGATTTACCATGACATTCGAAGGCTTCATGTCTCGGAAAATAATCGGTTCTGGACGGTGCGTGTGCAAATATTGTAAAACATCGCATAATTCAATTGCCCAGAGGATCACCTGATCTTCGGTCAGGAATCCCTCCGATTCATTTAATGTTTGTTCCAGGTCCTTGCCGTGAACAAATTCTTCAACCAAATAGGAACGATCGTTAAAAGTAAAGTAATCAAAGATTTTTGGGATCGAAGCATGATTGAGCGTGACCAGGATATTGGCCTCACGTTCAAAATTTTGGGTGATGGTCTGGCGGACAGCCGGATCGGGAGCTGAATTAATCATCTCTTTCACGGCAACCAGTTTCACCACGTTTGGGAAATGCAAATCCCTTGCGCGGTAAACGGATCCCATACCACCAATTCCGATCACTTCCTGAATGAGGTACCGGTTTACCAGGGTAAATCCCTGTGGAAGTTGACGAACAGGCTCCAGCTCGGAATTCAAGCCCTGGGTCGCATTTTGATTTTCCAGATTGGCCTCCATAATCAAGTTAATATTTTTCCCCCAATCGCCCCAGGCTCACAATCCGGAGCATATCACCTCTATTTATATCCTTAAATTATACGCACACAACCAGGGATGCGCAACCGAACATACGTATTTGATAAGCATAAAACCCGGATGATAGGTCAGATCAATGAGCTGGTTACTGGACGCCAATTTTAGGGTAAAGTAAAATAGTGATCAGAGGAAGTTGTTAAACTGTGACCTTAATTGAGGCAAGAGCCAAAGGGCTGGATCAATGCAAATCCATCGAACAATAAGTTCGTCTTCGACCTCAGCATTTCCGTGGTTTGTGTATCGATCTTCCGATTGATGCTTCTTCACTTACACAAGGAGAAATCCAATGACAAATTTTCCGGGAAAAGGGAAAGTTGCCGTAGTCAAGACAACCCCGACAACCGTCCTGGATGACATCG
>CALMIB010000424.1 GCA_937863945.1 uncultured Longilinea sp. | reverse complement strand
CCTGGCGGGCGGTGTATGAGTACGGCCCGGGGACGGAGATCCCTGACGAAGAGAACTGAAGGCAAACCGAAAAATTTCGCGATGGCGGAAGAAAAACCGAAGCGCGATCAAAGACCGAGAATTTCCACCCGGTCTTTGTTTATTACACAACTCATTGTCGATCAGGGTTTCTACGGATTGGGATAAGCCGGCAATGTGGGGAAATTTTGTTGCCCGGCGGCACCTTCGTCACCTGGCGCAGGATAGCCGGGCGGCGTTACGGTGGGCAGCGGCGTCTCGGTCGGCCAGACGATGGTGGGCCAGGGCGTGGGAGGTACGATGGTCAGATCCGGCGGTGGGGTCGGGGCGGGCCAATCGGTTTGCATTTCCAGGATGGCTTTACTGTTTTCAATCTGGTTTCCTTCGGCATCCAGGTAAATAGAGACTGAATCGGTCACTCGAGCGATGGATGGATGGCCAGCGGAAGCGATTAACCCGTAGCTAAAAATGCCATAAGACACGGTAGGTTTTGGTAATTCGAAATGGCCGGTGATCACGTATTCCTCTCCCCCTTTTGTATCAATCTGCCAATGCATACTACTCTCTTTTTGGAAAGTGATTCTGGCCTCATCAGGTTTTTTATCGATATCGATTATGTTTATATTGGTGTCGCCATACATGGATATTTCCAGACCAGTGATATCTTTCTCTGTGCGGAAGGAGATAACGAAAGGAACAGGTTGTAAAGCTTGAATTGGTCCATCGACCTCGAGACTGACGCATATTCCCTCTAAGCATTCAACGTCAGAACTGCTGGTACTGCAAGCCGCCAGCAACAAAATAAGGAGCAATGAAGGCCAGAACACACGTTTCATGGATTGTCTCCTTTCTTGATCAATCACTCATAATGACCGGCAAGGAAATCCGGCTGTTGATTTGCAGGACTTGTAACCAAAAACCGGTGGTTGCAGTTTTGATCGAATCATTTACACGGATTGTCACGTAGCATGATCCAATCTAATTCAACTGAGGATTGGCATTAACCCAATGCGAATCCAAGCTGACCCCGCAGCGCGAATCGGAAACGCTGGTGATTTGGTATGTCAATTGCTGTGCCGAACATTCATAATCATATATATAGTAGCTCAAATTTAGAAAATGCTCGCTCGTAAAATTCTGAAGGATGCTTCGATCCGGGACTGGGATAATGATCGGCGCCTGATCACAGTCAATGGTATTTTGATAGATCGAACGAACGCCGTTGTGCTTATCGCCGCCTTTATTTTGATTTCATCTTCAGGCGTCGTTATCGCGAGATTCATTTCGGCCGGCTGTGATATGCTGCCCGTTAACACGAAATTGTTTGCCCACATGCTATCGTTTTTACGTTCTCTCGATAAAACGGCGCGTCGACGGTTTAGCCCAGTTCGGGCAGGTCACAAAGGCTAACATATACGGATGTTCTAATTAATGCAATCCATTATTCCTCTTTCCAGCCGTACTGCCCGCGCAGCGGGACGAAGGCCACCGGGATGATTTCTTCATGCGTCCAGGCTCCGCCCTCGCGCTGCCAGACCTGCAGCACCTGGTAGCCGGACGGGCCGACCGGCAGCACCAACCGGCCGCCTTCGGCGAGCTGTTCGAGCAGCGGCCCGGGCACCGCGGGCGCGGCGGCGGTGACCAGGATGCCGCCGTAGGGGGCGGCTTCCGGCCAGCCGGCCGAGCCGTCGGTGGTGTGGACGGTCACGTTGCGCAGTTCCAGCGCTTCCAGCGCCTGGCGCGCATGCTCGGCCAGCAGCTCATGGCGTTCGATGCTGTGCACCTGCCCGGCCAGCACGGCCAGGATGGCGGCCTGGTAGCCCGAGCCGGTGCCGATCTCCAGCACGGTTTCGCCGCCCTGAAGGCGCAGCAGGTCGGTCATCAGCGCGACGATGTAGGGCTGCGAGATGGTCTGCCCCAGGCCGATGGGCAGCGGACGGTCTTCGTAGGCATCCGGCCAGTCCTCACGGCGCACAAAGCAGTGCCGCGGCACGCTGCGGAACGCCGCCAGCACGCGCGGGGTAGAAATGCCGCGCCGCTCGATTTGCCAGCGCACCATGCGTTCGCGTTGTGAGGAGAAGTCGGGGGCGTTCATCGTTATTCGTTGATGCGGTATTTGTCAATTCGGTATTCGTTGATGCGGTATTCGGGGATGCAATGGTTGTTGATGCGATATTCAAATATCGCATTACCGAATTGACGAATACCAAATACCGAATTTGCGCATCACGCTTCACCTTTCATCAATTCCCTGCTAATCATCCGATCCACCTTGCCCATCGGGAATTGGGCAAGCTCGGCGGGCGGCACCCAGCGCAGTT
>CALMIB010000423.1 GCA_937863945.1 uncultured Longilinea sp. | reverse complement strand
GGTCGGTGGCCAGGTCCAGCGCCTGCGACAGGCTGACCAGCGAGGACTGCTGCCGGGCCAGGTCGGGTTGGAATTCCTGCAGGGCCTGCGCCCATTCGTCCGAGCCGCGCAGGCGGATGGTTTGCAGCCCCGTGTTGGCAGCCAGGCTAAGGTCGTCGTTGGCGCCGGGCGGGTTGGCGGCCAGCCAGTCCAGCAGCGCGGCCTGAATGGCGTCAAAGTGCGCCGTGCCCGCGTAGCGGTTGGCAAAGGTGGGGTTGAGGTTGTAGGCCAAAATGACCTGCACGCCGGGCTCCACCTGTTGCAGCGAATCCGGCGGGAGGGTCTGGCCGTCTTCCAGGATATTGACCTGCTCGCGGGTCAGGCCGTTGCGGAACTGGCCCTGCGCATCGTAGGCTTCAAAGTGGAGCGTCATGGCGGGAAACTCGCCGGATTCCAGCGCGGCCACGCGCAGCGTGCCCTGCGCCTCCTGGGCCGCCGCGGGCGCGGCGCAAACCAACAGGGCGGCGATGAGCAGCGAAGCGCACAGCCGCCGCGCGGTGAGTTGAAATCCGCGCTGCCGGGGGATAGCCATGCTCAAATTGTACTCGATTTACGCGCCGGGGCAACCAAAAATTGCCCGGCGCGTGCGGGGCAGGTTGCTTAAGGCGTTTTTTTGCCGGGTTCAGCGCCCGGGCGCTCACCCTGATCCGACGTATAATAAAACTATGAAGGCGTTCTTCACCGGCCTCTCTGCGTTGACTCACCCGGCGGCATGGAGCGCTATTGCGCTGCTGCTGCTCAACGATCACGTATTCAAGCGCTATTTTCCATCCGCGCTGACCGGAAAAATAAGCGACTTCGCCGGGCTGTTGTTCTTCCCGCTGTTGCTTTCCGCGTTGATCGGGCTGTTGGAAAAAAGACCTCGCCGCGCGGCGGTCTGGGGCTTCGCGCTGACCGGGTTGGTTTTTGCCGCGCTCAAACTTTCCCCGCCGGTTGCCAGTTGGGCCAGCGCGGCTTTAGGCCGGCTGCTGGGCGCGAATGTTTGGATCACCCCGGACCCGACCGACCTGTCGGCCCTGGTGATGCTGATTCCGGCCGGGTTGCTCTGGCGCGGCGCGCCGGATCGACATTTCAACCCGCGGGTGGGGTACGCGGCGCTGGTGATTGGCGCGCTGTCCAGCGTGGCAACATCTCCCTGCCCGACGCCCATGCTCATAACACGGCTCGCTCAAACGGACAGCCTGATTTATGCCGGGGGTGCTGGTGGGACAATCTACCAAAGCATCGACGGCGGACTGACCTGGACAAACAGCGAGCTCGTTCCAGAAGCGCAGCAGGCGGTATTGCAAACGGCGGCGGAACTTCCCTTGATGGCCTGCGAACACGCCAACCCTCTGCGCTGCTACCGGATTGGAGTGAAGGACCTGGCCGTGGAGTTTTCAGCGGACGGCGGCGAAATCTGGCGATTGGATTGGCACATCCCCGCCGGCCGCCTGACCTTTATGAACCGGTCGCGCAGCGGCATCCTGGCCTGCGAACGCGAAGTCATCGGCGGACCATATGACCTGCTCATTGATCCGCAGGGCGCGGTGGTGGTCGCCATGGGCAATGAAGGCGTGCTGGTGGGCAGCGCGGGGTCCTGGCAGCGGATCGCGGTCGGCCGCACCAGCGGCCCCACCCCTTTTCGGGAAGATATTTTTGACGCGCCATTTGTGGTCCTTTGGGAGGTTCTGGCGAGTATCCTGGCTGCTTACATATTCTGGATCGGTTTGACGTTCTGGGCCGGGCGCCAGGCTACGCTGGGAAAGGGCGGCGGTTGGTTTTTTGCGTTATGGTGGGGATTGTTGTTCGCCTTCCTGTTTGTCGTTTATCTTTTCTTTGATGCGACCCTGATGAACCAGGTGGAGCCGCTACTCGTTTTCGGCTTGTTTGGCCTGGCGGTGCTTTTGATCCCACCGATTACCTGGTGGTTGGCCTCGCGCAAGGTAACCCGGCCGGGTGCGTTCCGGCGGGCGGGAATCAGCGCGTTTGGATGGTCGCTGGTGTTCCTCCTGGCGCTGGGGGTTCCGTTCGTTGCGTGGGCGATGGGGTTTCCGCCCTATTACTGGCTGGCGGTGCTGATTGCCCTGGGCCCGGGTATTTGGGTTGGGCAAAAAGGCGCGCGCAGCGTTGCCCGGCAGGTGCGCGAGTCAATGATGCTGCGTTCGGTTGTGGAAGGCAGCAGCCCGGTTGAATAAAAATGCCGGCTGACGCGAAGAACGTGAATCACAAATGAAATCAGGATGGCAAGGGTGGGTGAAAGCAGGGTTGATTCCCGGCTTATTCATCAATTCTTAAAAAATTGCCTGTATGCAAGCCGGCATAAATTCTCTATAATTTGATCTGTGAAATCAAAAATGCTTGCCCACGCCCTGTTCTTGTTGGCTTTCCTTGTGACGCTGCTGGCAGCTCCGGGCTCCACGGTGCGCGCCGCCGACCCGACCCCGCAGGAGTTGATCGCCGCGGTCAATGCGCTGCGCGCCAGCGAGGGCCTGCCCGCCTATACTTTTGATTCCGGGCTCAGTTCCTATGCCCAGGCGCAGGCCGATTACATGGCCTCTACCGGCACGCTCACCCACACCCGGCCCGACGGCTCGGTGCCGTGGGCCAGCGGCTTGAAGGAAAACATTGCCTACGGCCAGCAAATGACCCCCGACACCGCCGTCAACCAGGTCTGGACGGATGCGCTGCACCACGATCCGATGGTGCTGCCCGGCGGCGCGGTGGGGGCGGGCGTGGCCGGCAGCGGTGGCAACCTTTACTTCAGCCTGGTCGTGCGGCCTTCCGGCGTGGCGGCTGCCACCCAGCCCGCGCAGCCGCGCACCCAGTCCTCCTCCGGGCAGGTGGCGCAGGTGGTTCCCACGGCCACCGCCACCGTGGCGGTCGGCGCCGACGGCGCCATCACCCACGTGGTGGTGACGGGCGATACGCTCACCTCCATCGCGGCCAGGTACGGCGTGACGGTCGATGAAATCAAGCGACTGAACAACATCGGCGATGATAACCTGATCTTCCTGGGCACCACGCTGATCATCCGTGCAGCCAACACAGCCACACCCACCCCCGAACCCAGCGCCACTCCCTCGCCCGAGACGCCCACCGGCACCCCCACCGCCACCGAGCAAGCGCCCGCCACGCAAACGCCCACTCCCACACTGGCGCCGACCGCCACGCCCACCCCGGCGGGATTTTTCTCCGGCGTGCCGGGCTTCTTCTCGCGCAACCTGGGCGGCCTGATCGTGGGCGCGCTGCTGGGGCTGGCCGTGGGCTTCTTTGTGGCGCAGTTGGGGAGAAGAAGATAAGCAGAGCGGGATTCACCACGGAGACACAGAGGACACAGAGGACACAGAGAAGAAGAGAGGATTTTAAGAGAACAGAAATTTTCTACATACGATAAGAGATTGCTTTTCTGTCTTTTCAAATTCGGGCTCCTCTTTCCTCTCTGAGACCTCGGTGATCTCTGTGGCTATTCCGCTTCCTCATCACGAATCACCCAGAACTCAACGCCTCTTTTACTGGTACAATTGTCCTATATCATTGATCGGAGGCACGCATGAAGCAGTTCTGGGTGGAAGGTCTGGTGCAGCCGCGCGGACGCGGTAAAAAGGCTGTGCCGGTGGAGACGTTCAGCCGCGCCTACTGGGCCGAGACGCCCGCCGAGGCGCTGCAAAGCGCCGAAGCCGACCTGAACGGCGGCGCCTGGGTGGATGGGCCGCGCGTTTCGCTGACCTCGGAGGCTGAGCGCATGCGTTCGCTGGGCGCGCCGGAATTGCCCGGCATGCCCGCGCCGAAGAAGCCCGCCCGCAAGAAATGAACGCGCAACTCCTGTTACAGCGCGCCGCCGACCGCTGGCTGGCGGAATTTGCGCCGGAAAAGAGTGTCCCCGATGAAAACCGTATCGCTGCGTGAAATCACCCCCGAAAACTGGGAGGCCATCCTCAATCTGTCCGTGCGGGACGACCAGAAAAATTTCATGGCCGGCAACCTGTATTCATTGGCCGCAGCCCGGGGCTTGTGCCCAACGATGAGATCTGGTGCGGCGAGGTCGTTTTCCGGTTGGACCTGCCCGCGGACGTGGAAGCGCTCCTGGAATAATCTCCGGGCAGGCTTGCCAGGCCGGCTGCCATCATGTACACTAAGATCGTTGGAATTTTGGCACTGATTCACGAAGGAATCCGCTCATGCTCGAAACCAAACCGATCCGCGTCCTGCTGGTGGACGACCACGCCGTTGTGCGCAGCGGCCTGAGCGCGTTTTTGTCCATCTACGATGAGCTGGAACTGGCCGGCGAAGCCCGCGACGGCGCCGAGGCCGTGCGCCTGTGCAAACAGGTGCACCCCGATGTGGTGCTGATGGACCTGGTGATGCCCGAAATGGACGGCGCGACCGCCACCCGGCAGATCCGCCAGGCCTGCCCGCACACGCAGGTGATCGTGCTGACCAGCTTCCGTGAGGATGAGCTGGTGCAGGGCGCGCTGCAGGCCGGGGCGATCGGCTACCTGCTGAAGAACGTGGCCGCCGACGAACTGGCCCGCGCCATCCGCGCGGCGGCAGCCGGGCGCGCCACGCTGGCCCCCGAGGCCGCCCAGGCGCTCATCCACGCCGCCACCCAGCCGCCTGCGCCGGGTTTTGACCTGACCGAGCGCGAGCGCGAGGTGCTGGGGTTGATGTCGCGCGGCCTGAGCAACAACGAAATCGCCGATAAGCTGGTCATCAGCCGCTCGACGGTCAAATTCCACGTCTCCAGCATCCTCTCCAAGCTGGGCGTCTCCAGCCGCACCGAAGCGGTGGCCCTGGCGCTGCAAAACAAGCTGGTGAAATAACCCCACCCGCCTCAAAAATTCTCAGCCGCCGGCGACCCCGGCGGCTTTCAGTTGTCCAGATGACCAGGTTGAAGACTGATCCAGGGTTGAGAAGCAATACTCGCCAAAAGCGGATGGGGGCGGCGCGCCATCCCGCGTATGATAACAGCGTACCGGAGAGCGGAACGGTTTCCCGGCAGGAGGTAAGCATGGAACAGTTTGGTAAATCAGATTGGATCGACTTTGAGATGGTCGAGAGTCACCGCCGTGAAATCCAGCAACTCATCGAGAACGAAAAGCTGGCCCGGCAGGTACCGCACGACTCGCTCATCGAGCATGTCATCGCCTGGCTGCGCCGCCGCGAGCCAGAGGAAACCGCCATTCCCATCCAGAAGGCCGTTTCTTCCCACCGCTAAGCAAATCCAGGCGCATATCCACCGCCCCGGGGCAAGTTCCGGGGCGGATTTATTTATCTTCCGGCATTTGCGCCGCTTCCTCCACGTTTATTCAATCAACCCGTCCGGGTCGGGCACAGAGGCCGATTGGATGGAGGCAGGCCAGCAGCCTGCCGGCCGGTTTGTCCGCCTTCCCAGGCGCCGCGCCGGCTCGATGAACAGCGGTAATCTTCTAATTCGGCCTAATAAACATCGTTGACCGTGTTGTACACGTTGAACTTGCCGGTGGGCGTCACCAGGTCCGGGATGCGCGCCAGCTCTTCCAGCGTGGCGTCGTTATAGATCACGATCTCGCCGACCTCGCCGGGCTTGCTGGCGTCGCCCCAGATGCTCACCCACACCTCGGTGCCCTGCTTGTTGTACTCGAAGTGCACCGCGCGGCCGTAGCTGGCGGCCTCCCAGCATTTGTACACCTCGCCGGGGTTATCCTTGGCGATCACGCACACCGTGCGCGAGAGGGCGGGATCGGGGTTGAGGGTCATGTCCACCCAGATCCATTTGCTGTTGGGATGGGTCTTGATGAACAGGCTGCCGGCGCCGGGCAGCGGCGTGGTGCGCACGGCCTTCCAGGCGCTTTCGGGGTGGCCGTCGGGGTCGGTGCCGATCGAAACGATGGCGCCGTCGCCCAGGTGCGAGGTGCTCCACACCGGCCCGAACTCAGGGTCGATCCAGTTGGCGCCGCGGCCGGGGTGGGGGATGGCGTCCACCTCGACGATCGCGGCCAGCTTCTCCTCCAGCAAATCCACCACGGCGATCTTGTTGGACTGGTTGGCGGCCACCAGGAAGTAGCGCTTGGTCGAATCCAGCCCGCCATCGTGCAGGAAGCGTTCGGCCTCGATCATCTTGATGGTCGGGTTGACCGGGTCGGTGTAGTTGACGATCCAGATTTGACCGGTTTCCTTGATGTTGACGATCCACTCGGGCTTGAAATGCGAGGCCAGGATGGCGGCCACGCGCGGCTCGGGGTGGTATTCCTCGGTGTCGTAGGTATAGCTGCGCGTGCTGACGATCTTGAACGGCTCGAGCGTCTGCCCGTCGAGGATGGCGAAGTGCGGCGGCCAGTAGCAGCCCACCACGGCGTACTGGTCCTCGAAGTTACCCTCTTCGCCGTTGTATTTGCTCACCTCCACCGAGCGCGCGTCGTAGCACAACTGCACCTCGGCCACCTTGTCGGGTTTCTCCATCCACAGGTCGATCAAGGCCAGCTTGCCGTCGCGCCCGATGACGTAGGCGTAGCGCCCGGTGGCCGACATGCGCGTGATGTGCACCGCGTAGCCGGAATGGACCAGGTTGACGATCTCGTGCGTGTCGCCGTCGATCACGGCCACCTGCCCGGCGTCGCGCAGCGTGACGATGAAGTAATTCTGCCAGTCGCGCGTCGTCTGAGGAGCGGTGGGGCGCTCGGCAGGGGGAACCAATAATTTCCACGAGGCCTTCATCTGCTCCAGCGACAGCTCGGGTGGGGTGGGCGGTTCGTGCTGCAGATACCTGGCCATCGTGTCGGTCTGTGCCTGCGTGAAGAAGCCCTGCTTGCCCCAGTCGGGCATGCCGCCGGTGGTGCCGTTGAAGATGATCGCCGCCAGGGCGAGCGTGCCCATCGGCTGGGTCTTGTCGGGGGTCAGCGCGGGGCCGGTGGCGCCCTTGCGCAGCGTGCCGTGGCAGCCGGCGCAGCGCTCGAAGTAGGTCTGCCTGGCCCAGTCAAATTCCTCCGCGCTCATTTCCGGCCCGCTGCCGGCCGCCGCGACGGGCGCGGCCGGTTCCACCGGCGTGGCTTCACCCGGGCCAGGCTCAGGCGCGGTTGCGCTATCGGGCAGGCCCAGCATGTAGCCCACCACGGCCTCCAGCTCCTGGTCGCTGAGCGTATCCCCCAGCGAGGCCGGCATCAGCCCCTTCTGGCAGGCCTTGCCGCCGCAGTCGGCCGCAATGTAGGCATCCGGTTGGAGGACGGCCTCGCGCAGGAAGTCGGCGGCGGTTTTGGCCGCGCCGGTGTAGCCGCTGGAAGCGATCACGGCCTCGGCGTCCGCGCCGACGGCGCTCAGGTCGGGGCCGAGCGTGCCCACCGCGCCCGGCACGCCCGGGATGACGTGGCAGGCGCCGCAGCCGCCTTTGGTGAAGGCTTCGAGCGCCAGCTCGCGGTCGTACAGGCCGGGAACACTGTTGCTTTCTTCCACTTCGCCGGCTTCGGGCGCGGCCGAGGGCTGCGCGGTTGGGCCGGCGCAGGCGCTCAGGATGAATAGTGTGCCCAACAATACCAGCAGGATGCGAAAGGACTTCATAGGGGCTCCTTGCGGCCGCAGGAAGCGGCTGGCTGTTCGATTGACGGGGATGGGGGAAAGGATTGAGAAATTCAGTATAAATCAGATAAATCGTGTCCTCTTTGCGCTGGCGCAAAGAAGGCACCGATTCAGGTAAATGATGGAATTAATGTGAATTCTGTATAGCATAATGATGGAATTATTATTAATTCCGTCATTATGCTATAATAAATT
>CALMIB010000422.1 GCA_937863945.1 uncultured Longilinea sp. | reverse complement strand
GGCCTGGAAACCCGCTGTTGTACCAAATTCCTGACCGACTTCAGCTCAATCTCCATTCGCATGGCCAAGGAGCAAGGAATTTCTTTGACCCCGACGGAAATTACGGGGATGTGCGGCCGCCTGCGCTGCTGCCTGATCTACGAATACAGCCAATATGTAGCTGCCAGGCAGGAGATGCCCAAAAAGAACAAGCGCGTGGTGACCCCCCAGGGCGAAGGGAAAGTGATTGACGTGTATCCACTGCGCGAAGCCGTGCTGGTTGAACTGCCCGGTGTAGGCTACCGCGAGTTTCCAAAGAGCGATATTCAACCGGCTGAAGAACTGGAAAATTTCCAGAAGAAGGCTCAAAATCCGTGCAATGGACCGAACGGAGAAGGTTGTAGCTGCGGTAAGAATGGAGAATCCAGGAAAGAATGATCGATTTTACCGAGGGTTGGGTGGGATCGCAATCGATCCTGGTTATCCTCGCGCATCCGGATGACCCTGAGTTTTTTCTCGGCGCGACCATTGCCCGGTGGACCCATGCAGGCCACCGGGTTAGCTATTGTTTGCTGACCCGCGGCGACAAAGGGGCCAACGATCCCGGCGTCGATCCGGCCGAGCTCTCGTTTCGCCGCGAGAAGGAGCAGCGCACCGCAGCAGCGCGCCTGGGCGTTCAGGACGTTCGCTTCCTGGATTTTTCCGACGGCTGCCTGCAACCCGACATGGAAACCCGCCGCGCGGTAACGCGTGTCATCCGCGAGGCGCGGCCGGATATCCTGGTGAGCTGCGATCCGCAGAATCTGTTTCCGTCTGACAAAAACATCAACCATCCAGATCACCGGGCTGCCGGGCAGATCGTCGTTGACGCGGTTTTTCCAGGTGCAGGCAACCCCATGTTCTTCCCGGAACTGTTGGCCGAGGGCTTGCAACCTCATTCGGTGAAAGAATTGTGGCTTTCGCTGACAGGCCAGGCCAACACCTCAATCGATGTAACGCCGTATTGGCCCTTGAAGCTGCAAGCACTGCAAGAGCATCACAGCCAGATTCCAGACTTTGACCGGCTGGTGGAACGCCAGCGCAGCCGAAGGACGCCGGACAGCACGGATGAGAACCCGCGCTATGAAGAGAAATTCAAAAGGATTGTCTTCTTACAATGAACACACCTCCCAGCCATTTTTACACTGAGGCCAATGCCCTGTTTTCCTACAGCCGGGATATTCGCCGGGATTTACACCAAAATCCTGAGCTTGGATACCAGGAAGTTCGAACTTCAGATATCGTTGCCAGAGAACTTGGCGAATTGGGCCTGGATGTAACCACCGGGTTTGGCGGAACCGGCGTGGTTGCGTTGCTGGAAGGTAGAAGCCCCGGACCGGTGGTCCTGCTGCGTTTTGACATGGACGCGCTGCCTGTCCAGGAGGAAACCGGAGCGACGTATTCCTCGCAGCATCCAGGCGTGATGCACGCTTGCGGGCATGATGGACATGTAGCGATTGGGCTCACCGTGGCGCGCATTTTGCAAGCGCACCGTGCTGAATTGGCCGGGTCGGTAAAGTTTGTTTTCCAGCCTGCCGAAGAGGGTCTGGGCGGGGCCGAGCGGATGATCAGCGATGGCGTTTTGCGCAATCCAGAGCCCGATTTTTGCCTGGCTGCACATCTCTGGAACGAAAAACCCCTGGGCTGGTTGGGGGTGACCGCGGGCCCGGTGATGGCCGCGGCAGACTTTTTCAACATCATCATTAGCGGTAAAGGCGGCCACGGTGGTATGCCGGAAACGACCCATGATCCCGTGCTGCCGGCTGCCGGGTTGATCAACGCGTTCCAGAGTATCGTGGCACGCAATGTACCACCGATGGAGACCGCTGTATTGAGCGTCACCCGGATTCACGGCGGCGAAACATATAATGTAATCCCTTCGCAAGTTGAATTGGCCGGCACGGTTCGCACGTACAATGCCGCCACCCGGGAAAGAGTATTAAGCCGCATGCAGCAGCAGGTGGAGTTAATTTGCCAGGCTATGGAATGTACCGGTGAGTTAACCGTTCAGAGTCTCACCCCTGCGGTTGTCAATGACCCCTGGGTGACCGAACACATTCAAAACCTGTGCCCTCAGATTTTGCCTTCAGCGCAATTGGATACAGACTACCGGACGACGGGTTCGGAGGATATGGCCTTCATGATGCAGGACCGGCGGAGTTGTTACATTTTTGTCGGATCAGCCAATCCGGTGAAAGGCCTGACCTTCAGCCACCACCACCCGCGGTTTGATTTCGATGAAACAGCGCTAACCAACGCATCGGCTATCCTGGCCGCAACCACATACACTTTTTTGCAGGATGGTTCGAAGGATTGAGCGATCAAAAGCGGCAATTAGCGGAG
>CALMIB010000421.1 GCA_937863945.1 uncultured Longilinea sp. | reverse complement strand
CCGCGGCGCAGGCGCTGAAAAACGATGAAATGGCGGGGTATGTAGTGCGCGCCAACCCGCCAAACTGGGAATTTCAGGCTTTCCTGGCCAGCTACGGCGGCAATGTGATCAAACTGGACGAGCAAACCGGCGAATGGGAAGTGAACCTCAACAGCCCTGAAGTCCTGGCCGCCTTGACCACCTGGCTCAAACTCGGCCGCGATTACGGCCCCGCCAACTATGCCGATAACGGCCAGGCAGAAATGATCGCCCTGATGGCCAGCGGGAAAATCCCACAAATGGTGTTGGTGGGAGCTTCCGCCCCGGACTTTGACAACCCCGAAAAATCGACCGTCATTGGAAACGTGGCTGCCGTTCCGGTTCCCGGTTCAGAAGCTGGCATGAACGCCACCATGTCCGGAATCTGGGTCATGGGCATCCCTCACAACCTGCCGGATGATCGCAAACAGGCAGCCCTGACCTTCCTCGAGTGGGCATTATCCAAGGACGCTCAACTGTTTTACGCGCAAGCCGGCGCCATCCCCGTTCGCCAGGACGTTTATGAAGAAATGGCAAACGATCCGCAGCGCGGCTGGTGGATGAAAGCCATGGCAGACAGCACCCCCTTCATTCACGCCCAGCCCCGCCTGGCCGAAACGCCACAGATCATCGAAGTGCTGGACCGCCGTTTGAAACAGGCATTGATTGCTGAAATTACACCCGAACAGGCTCTCCTGGAAGGTGCAAAAGAGATTCACAAGATTCTGACCGATGCCGGGTACAAAGTAAAACCCCTGGCTGACTGAAACGAAACAGGGGAGGCAAAGATTCCCTTTGTCTCCCCTGTTTTTATCCACTTTTTATATTAGTGTGGTTTTCATACGAGTCCCCATGAATCTTTCTTCTTCCGCCCCCACACCCAGGTCACCGGGTTTAGCCAGCCGCATTGGCAATTTTATTGACCGCACCTTCCAATATTGGACCATTGCCCCGCTCGTCATCACCCTGCTTTTGCTGGTGGCTTACCCCAGCGTTCAACTGCTCCGCATGAGCGTTTCAGAGGTGGATATTGTTAAAGGCCAAACCGTCTGGACATTTGTCGGCGCCAAACACCTGGAAACCGCCCTGCAGGATCCGGTTGTTCCTGTAGCGTTTAAAAATACGCTGGTCTTTGTCATTGCGGTCGTCATCATCGAAACGATTCTTTCGCTGCTGATTTCCATCCTGGTGAGCCGCAGCCACCACCTGGTCGGGCTATATCGAACAGTTTTGTTGATTCCATTATTGGTTCCGCCCATCGCCATCGGTACCATGTGGCGGTTAATGTACGATTACAACTATGGTTTTATTAATCAGGCCTTGGCCCTCATAGGCATTGCCGGCCCAACCTGGACGGCAAGCCCCAAACTGGCAATGCCATCGATCATCCTGGTGGATTTATGGCATTGGACCAGCTTTATGTTCCTCATCATTCTGGCGGGACTGGAATCCCAGCCGGTCGAATTGAATGAGGCCGCCCGGGTGGACGGCGCAACCGAAACGCAAATCCTCCGCTATATCACCCTGCCGCTCCTTCGCCCCACCCTGGTCACCGCGGTGATGTTGCGAACAATTTTCGCTTTCAAAGTCTTTGATGAGATCTTCCTGCTCACCGGCGGCGGCCCGGGCACGGCCACCGAGGTGATCAGCCTGTATATCTACAAGGTCTTTTCAGGTCAGTTCCGCCTTGGATATGCATCTTTCCTGGCCCTGGCGCTGGCATTGATCATATCCGTCTTTGTCATCTTTTATCGCCGGCTTGCACAAAGAACCACCGCTTAAAGAGGATTACTATGCGCAAAATATCATTTGAACCCATCTTCCGGCACGGCTTGTTAATGCTTGTGGTTCTCTTCACGCTGGTTCCAATCCTTTTTACGTTTGCAACCTCCTTAAAATACTTCCGCGACATCATTTCGGGCAGCCTGGCTTTCACCCCCACCCTGGTCAACTATCAGCGGCTCTTAGACCCAAGCCAGAGCAACTTTTTACGCCTCACCTTCAACAGCCTGATCGTTGCGGCCGGCACGATGGTCATCGTGCTGGTGATTGCCAGTCTGGCTGCCTACAGTCTGAGCCGTTTTCGCTGGCGCCCGTTGTGGAGCGGCCTGCTGCTGGGCACCATTTTGTTCATTCACATGCTCCCTCCGGTCACCTTTTTGGGCCCCTTCTACCTGATCGCCCGCGCGCTCAATATTTACGATACCGTCCTGGCAGTCATCATGGGGCACATCGTCCTGAATCTGCCCACAGCGACCTGGATCTTGCTGGATTTCTTCGCCGAGATTCCGAAAGAACTGGAAGAAGCCGCCATGGTGGATGGAGCGAGCCGCTTCGAATCCTTAACCAGGGTCTTGCTTCCCATGATTCAGCCCGGCATCGCCGCCGCCGGCGCGCTGGCGTTCATTTTCTCCTGGCGCGACTTTCTCTTTTCACTATCGCTCACCAGCACGCCGCGCGGCATGACCATCCCGGTCGGCATCTCCAGCTTTGTGCAGGAGTACAGTATCCGGTACGGCGAAATGGCAGCCGGGGCATTCTTTGCCATGATCCCGGCCTT
>CALMIB010000420.1 GCA_937863945.1 uncultured Longilinea sp. | reverse complement strand
TAGAAGCGGCGCGGAGGAGTACTGGCGGTATTTTCAGTGTGCGAGGGGCGGTGCATGGGCCGCGACTGGGGCGTCATGGTGACGCTGTGGTAGGTGGGTTCGGGGCGCGGGGCGGGTTCAGCGTTGCTGGCTGCCTGGCGCAATGTGGAGGAGAACGAGGAGGGCCGGTGGGCCGGCACAGGACCGGCCAGGTTGACCGGTTGGACGCCGGTGGCAATGCCCGCGTTGCGCGTGTTGCGCTGGTAGGGACGCTGTTCCTGGCGGCTGAAGATGCGCTCGCCGGCCACCGAAAGCGTGCCAATAATCAGGATGCGGATGATCCAAACCATCAGCGCGACAAAGACCGGGATGATATTTGTGAGCGTGTTGGCGTCGATGACGGCGGTGCTCTGCACGGTATGATTGATAATGGCCATCGAGATGCCCCACCAGGTCAGGCCGGCGTTCATCGTGGCTGCCAGCAGCCAGGCGCCAAACAGGTACCAAACCTCTTTGGGTTCGTCCGCGCCTTGCTGCGGGGTGAACAGGCGGGCAATGCCGGCAAAGTCAATGCCGCAAAAAGCCACCGCCAGGATGGTGGCCCACGGCACGCCGGCAAAGCGCAGATCGCCGAGCAGGTCGCGCAGGGCGTAGGCGGTGGTGCTGTAGTTGAAGGCCTCGAAGGCGAGCAGCGCAGCGATAATCAAGCCGCCGGTCAGGAGTCCCGGCCGGAGGTTGAAGCGACGCAGGGCGCTAAACGGATTGAAAGACGAGTGGGAATCGGCGTAATTCATGGGGAACTCCTTGTCTATGAGCTTGGGTTCATACTGCTTGAATATGCACACAGTATAGAACAATAATTCTATTAAGTCAATAGGCGAATTGAACAAATGTTTTATTTAACTTTGCAAAAAAACCAGAAGATTGTTTTTTTCGCGATGATAAAAAGCGAATACTGTTGAAAATTGGGAAAAAGATAGAAAAGGCGGGTGATTGAAAAGCCAATCACCCGTCAGCGCCGGTCAGGGAATCTGGGTATCCCGGGATGCGTCCAGGGCCAGGTCAATGAACAGGGCCGCAGACCATCCGAACATGGTGGCGGCATTGGTGCCGGGTTCGGAGGATTGCGGGTGGTAGAATTCATAAATATCTGAGTGCTGCATGACCAGGTCCAGCGTCCGGCGGCGCAATTCTCGCGCCACCACAGGATAGCCGGAACGTTCAAGTCCTTCCACCATCATGTAGTTGACGTTGATCCAGGTTGGGCCGCGCCACATTTGCATCGGATTGTAAAGCGGATCATTCGCCGCTACGCTGGGAATGGGATATTTGGTCCAAAACTCAGCCGGGTCAGTTAGATGTTCAACCAACTGCGCGGCGATCTCATCCGGCAAGCGCCCGGTGATGAGCGGGAACAAATTGATCGGCGTGAGCACAGGAATCGTTTCGCCATTGCGTTTTGCCCGGAACAGGCCGGCTTTCTCGTCCCACAAGGACGCAATCATTCGTTGCAGATGCGCCTGGGCGCGCTGCTCCCAGTCGTCTGCTTCGCCGTACAGACCGATCACCCTGGCG
>CALMIB010000419.1 GCA_937863945.1 uncultured Longilinea sp. | reverse complement strand
CCAACCCGTACAGCGGGGCAAGCCTGGCAGCTGAATCTACCTGCCGGGCAGCCTGGGCTGGATCCTCAAGGTCCGCCTGGATAACCCAGGCCTTGCGGCCCATGCGGAGAATCTCCTGTTGGGTTTCCTCGGCTGCTGCCGGGGAGTGGTTGTGATGCACAATCACGTTTCCGCCGGCTTCGGCGATGGCTAGCGAGATGGCGCGGCCAATGCGCCTGGCTCCGCCGGTCACCAGGACTGTTTTTCCAGATAAGGTCATGGTTTGGCTTCCTCCAGTGGCTGGGCTGTGGATTGGTGCTTAAGCCGGGTTGCGATCCATTGCGTGCTGATTGCCAGGATACCCCAGGCGATCACCTGCGCAGTGCGCAGCGAGCCGAAGATCAGCGTGCTATCTGCGCGGAAGGATTCCACCAGGATGCGCGCGAATGCGCTCAGGGCGACAAATGCCAGGAAGCGTACGCCTGCCGGTTGTTCGGCGCGGCGGCGCGGCCAGACCAGCACGGCGATGCCGGCCGCGAGCAGGGTTTCGTAGAGTTGTGTGGGATGGCGGTATTCGCCCCACAGGCGGATGCTCCAGGGGAGGCGGGCCGGAATCCCAAACGCATCTCCCGAGGCAAAGTGTGCCAGACCGGTCGCGATGAGCAGCACGCTCAACGCGGGGGTCAATGCATCCAGAACCGGCCACAAGGGCAGTTTGCGCCGCTGCCCGTAGATCAACATGGCCAATCCTCCGGTGACCCACCCGCCAAACGCGTCCAGCATGGCCGTGTTCGGGCTGATCAGGCTGAGGGGGTCATTGAAGAAGATATCGGGATACCGGGCCACATAAAACAATCGCGCGCCGAGAATGCCTGCCAGCAGGGCCGTCAGTGCCAGATTGTAGATTGCATTGGGGTCAATAATGCGGTCGATTTGTGCCAGTTTTTCGGCCAGGGTTAACCCGAACCACAGTCCCAGCAGCAGGATCAAACCAGGAGTCTGGATGGCGAGCGGGCCAATCTGCAAAATGGGGAGCATCAGGGCACCTCCGCGAGCAATTTACGCACCTGCGTTTGAATCAAAGTTTCCGACATCGGCCCGCCCACGATGACCTGCTGGATGATGCCGTCGCGGTCGATAAAGAACGTGCTGGGCATGGCCAGGATCTGGTAGGCATTGGAGACCTTGCCGTCCATATCCAGCAGGACCGGGAAGCTCAGGTTGTTCTCGACAACAAATTCCTGCGCGGCTGTCAGATCATCCTGATAGGTGGTGTTCACAGCGAGGATGACCAGCTCATCCCCCCGGTACGCCTGTTGCAAGGCTTCAAACGCGGGCATCTCAGCCTTGCAGGGTGGGCACCAGGCTGCCCAGAAGTTGAGCAGGACGACTTTGCCCTGAAAATCAGACAGGCTAACCGGGTCGCCGTCCAGATCGGTCAACGTAAAGGACGGCGCCGGGAAGCCCGCGCGCGGAGACGCTGACCGGCTGCCCTCGCCGGGCGTTGAGAGCCAGGATGTTCCTGCGATCCATGCCGCTGCGAAAAAAAGCAAGGCAAGCTGGATCCACTTGAAATTCCGCGAGCTGATGGGCATGGATGAATTCCTTCGCACAGTTTTTGATAACGATCACCGGCAATTATACAGCAGGTGTTTGTTTGCATGGCAGCTACTTGACAAATCGGAGTGATATGGTTATGATTGTTTTATCCCTCCCCCCATGGGGAGGGGGTAGCAAACGAGAGAGGTACGATGAAAAATTCTGAAGCACTCACCCGACTTAAGACGGCCGAAGGCCATTTGCGCGGAATCCAGCGCATGTTGGAGGAGGACGCCTATTGTATCGACGTCATCCGTCAGATCCAGGCGGTGCAATCCGCGTTGAACAAAGTGTCGACGATTGTGCTGGACAACCACCTGAATAGTTGCGTGATCACCGCGATTCGCGGGGAAGATCCGCAAGAGCGGGAGCGCGTGCTGAAAGAAGTCGCCGATATCTTCGATGCAGCGACCAAGGTTTAAGTTTCAATTTTTATTCAATACCAAATTTCACTTCAAGGAGATTCAGATGACGACCCTTACTTACCAAGTTCCGGGTATTTCCTGCATGCACTGTGTTCACACGATCACAACCGAACTCGGCGATTTGGCCGGCGTGGCCAGGGTGGACGCAGACCTGGCCAGCAAGCAGGTCACGGTGGAATTTGACGCGCCCGCAACGGATGACAAAATCAAGCAATTGCTGGTGGAGATCAATTATCCGGCGGCTGCCTAGTATTTCCGTAACTACTTTTCAGGACCCCATCCGACCTGAGCCGGTACCCTTCTGCGGATGGGCCGGCTCGTTGGTTTAGAACGTTTAGAGGTTGAATCATGAGCGATACAAAACAAATTATTCTGCCAATTACCGGCATGACCTGCGCCAACTGCGTTGCCACCGTAGAGCGCAACCTGAAAAAAGTGGACGGCGTCCAGACCGCGGTGGTCAATCTATCCTCCGAACGCGCTACCGTGGAATTCAACCCGGAATTGGCCGGGCTGAGCGACCTGATCGGCCGGGTGGAACGTGCCGGTTACGGCGTGGCGATCGGCGAAGCGGAACTGCTGATCCAGGGGATGAGCGATGACAACGATGCGAAACGCCTGGAAAAGGCCCTGGCGCAATTGGAGGGCGTCCGCGAAGCAGCAGTGAGTTTTACCACCGAAAAAGCCAGGATCCGTTATGTTCCGACGCTGATCAGCCAGGTTGAACTGCGCAAGGCGGTTGCAGCCAGTGGTTTTCGGACGCTCGTTTCCGATGGAGAGGACGAAGACGCTGAGGCGCTAGCTCGCGAAGCCGAGATCAAAGAGCAGCGCCGTTTGCTCACGATTGGCGTTCTTTTCACGCTGCCCCTGTTTCTGATTGCCATGGCGAGGGACCTGGGGGTGCTGCCGATGGAATTGCGGCATGCCGCCTGGCTGGAGTGGGTGATGTTTGCCCTGGCGACGCCGGTTCAATTTTATGTCGGCCGGCAGTATTACGTGAACGGGTATAAATCGCTGCGCAATGGATCGGCAAACATGGATGTGCTCATTGCGATGGGCTCATCCGCCGCGTATTTCTACTCGATACCGGTCATGTTGGGTCTGATCCCAGGCCACGTGTACTTTGAGACCGCGGCAGTGATCATCACGTTGATCCGGGTCGGGAAATACCTGGAGGCGCGCGCGAAGGGCCGAACCAGCGAAGCGATCAAGAAACTGATGAGCCTGCGGGCGCGCACCGCCTGGGTGATCCGCGGCGGCGAGCCCCTGGAAATCCCGGTGGAAGATGTGTTGGTGGGCGACCTGGTGCGCGTGCGGCCCGGCGAAAAGATACCCGTCGATGGCGTGGTCGTCGAGGGACGCTCCAGCGTGGATGAGTCGATGCTGACGGGCGAGTCGCTGCCTGTGGAGAAAATTCCCGGCGAAAAGGTGATTGGCGCGACAATCAACAAGCAAGGCGCCTTCCAGTTTGAGGCTACCAAGGTTGGGCGCGAGACGGCCCTGGCGCAAATCGTCCGCCTGGTGGAAGAAGCCCAGGGCAGCAAAGCGCCGATTCAAAAGCTGGCCGCTCAGGTCTCGGCTGTATTTGTGCCGGTGGTGATTGGCATCGCCCTGGCCACCTTCGCCGTCTGGCTGTGGCTGGTGCCCGCGCCGGCCGCAGGATCGGATGCGGACGCCTTCACGCGCGCGTTAATCCACATGGTGGCCGTGCTGGTGATTGCCTGCCCCTGCGCGATGGGGCTGGCCACTCCGACCGCGGTGATGGTCGGCACCGGCAAGGCGGCCGAGGTCGGCATCCTGTTTCGGTCCAGCGAGGCGCTCGAGCGGGCCGGTAGAATTTCGACTGTAATCCTGGATAAAACAGGCACGATCACGCGCGGTCAGCCGGCCGTGACGGATATCGTCGTTGCGCCAGCCTGGCAGGAGATTACTCCCGAGCCTGAAAACGAATTGATGCGCCTGGCTGCATCGGTGGAGCAGGTGAGCGAGCATCCCCTGGGCGAAGCGATTGTGGCGGAGGCGGGCAATCGCAACCTGACGCTCAGCCCGGCCGGCGGTTTTCAGGCTGAGGCCGGTCACGGCGTCACCGCCGAAGTGGACGGCCGCCGGGTGTCGGTGGGCAGCCTGCGCATGATGCAATCGATTGGGCTGGAATCGACTGAATTGGAAATGGCCGTCGAGCGGTTGCAGAGCGAGGCGAAAACGGCCATGCTGGTTGCGGTGGACGGAAAAGTTCAAGGCATCATCGCGGTCGCCGATACGGTCAAGGATGGCTCGATTGAAGCTATCCGGGGCCTGCATGAGTTGGGCCTGAAGGTGGCCATGATCACCGGCGACAACCGTAAAACCGCCGATGCGATCGGCCGCCAGGTGGGCGTAGATCAAATCCTTGCCGAGGTCTTGCCGGATGGCAAGGCAGCCGCGGTTAAAGAACTGCAGCAGTCTGGATCCATTGTGGCAATGGTGGGTGACGGCATCAATGATGCGCCTGCGTTGGCTCAGGCGGATGTGGGCATTGCCATTGGCAGCGGAACGGATGTGGCCATGGCAGCCGCACCGGTGACTTTGATCAGCGGCGATCTGCGCGGCGTGGTTCGAGCGGTCAAGCTTTCCCGATTAACGCTGCGTGCGATCAAGCAAAACCTGTTCTGGGCGTTCTTCTATAACGTCATCCTGATCCCGGCAGCGGCGTTGGGTTTCCTGAATCCAATGCTCGCAGCGGGCGCAATGGCATTCAGCAGCATTTTTGTTGTTTCTAACAGCCTGCGGTTGAAACGCATCCCGATCGAATAATGGTCTTTCCCATCTAAACGGAGCACAGCGGACGAACCCCGCTGTGCTTTTTTTTCTGGACTGGAATCTTCGAATGAGGGGGAACATGGTAGAATAAATCGTTTCAACTGGGACGAGCCGGATGGATGGATTATTGCCGGCCTGGTCATCCTTATGCGCGAGGTTTCAATGCCCGAACATAAGCAACTGCAAGAAATGGCAATCAACACAATCCGCTTTTTATCCGCTGACGGCGTTCAGAAAGCCAATTCCGGCCACCCGGGGCTGCCGATGGGCACCGCGGCAATTGCCTTCACCATTTGGACGCGCCATCTTCGCCATAACCCCAAGAATCCCGCATGGCCGAACCGTGACCGGTTTATCCTGTCCGGCGGCCACGGTTCAATGCAACTCTATTCTCTGCTTCACCTGACCGGTTACGATCTCAGCCTGGATGATTTGAAAAACTTCCGCCAGTGGGGTTCCAGGACGCCGGGCCACCCGGAATACGGCCTGACCCCCGGCGTCGAGACCACTACCGGCCCGCTGGGGCAGGGATTTGCCAATGGGGTGGGCATGGCGATCGCGGAGGCCCACCTGGCCGCCGAATTTAACCGGCCCAACCACACGGTCATCGATCATTTCACCTATGCGCTGGTGACGGATGGAGACCTGATGGAAGGCATCAGTGCCGAAGCGGCTTCGCTGGCCGGGCACCTGAAGCTGGGCAAATTAATATACCTGTATGATGACAACCGCATTACCATCGACGGTTCCACCGATCTGGCTTTTACCGAAGACCGCGGTAAGCGCTTCGAAGCCTACGGCTGGCAGGTGCAGTACGTGGCCGATGGCAACGATGTAGACGCCATCGATGCCGCGATCCAGGCGGCAAAAACTGACCCGCGGCCGTCGTTGATCGTCTGCCGCACGCACATTGGATTCGGGCTGCCCACCCGTCAGGATACCTCCAAAGCGCACGGCGAACCGCCAGGCGATGAAGAACTGAACGGGGCAAAGCAAAAACTGGGCTGGCCACTCGAACCCCGTTTTTACATTCCCGAGGATGTGTTGGCATTCTTCCGACAGGCAGTGGATCGCGGCGCAGCCTTGGAAAGCCGCTGGAATGATGACCTGAAGAGCTTTGCGCAGGCGCATCCGGACCTTGCGACAGAATTGGACCGCCGCCTGAAGGGAGCATTGCCCGAGGGTTGGGAAGAGGCATTGCCGGTTTTCCCGGCGGATGCCAAAGGCATGGCCACGCGCGCGGCTTCCGGGAAGGTCATCAACGCCCTGGCAGCCAAAATTCCGGAACTGGTGGGCGGCTCGGCGGACCTGGCGCCTTCAAACAACACCTGGATCAATGGCTCGCCCGCGTTTCAGGCGGACACGCCTGAAGGCCGTAATTTTCACTTCGGCGTCCGCGAGTTGGGCATGGCGGGGATCGTCAACGGAATGGCCGTTCACGGCGGCGTGATTCCTTACGGGGCAACCTTCCTGGTGTTCACCGATTATGCCCGCCCGGCCATCCGCCTGTCGGCTCTTTCGCACATTCCCAGCATCTGGGTGATGACGCACGATAGTATCGGCCTGGGCGAGGACGGCCCCACGCACCAACCCATCGAACACCTGGTTTCGCTGCGGGCGATTCCAAACCTGGTAGTGCTGCGGCCGGCTGATGCGAACGAAACCAGCGAGGCCTGGCGCGTGGCCATTGGCCGCCGGAATGGGCCAACGTTGCTGGCGCTGACCCGCCAGGCCGTGCTCACTTTGGATCGGACCCGCCTGGCCCCGGCCAGTGGTTTGAGCCGCGGCGCGTATGTGCTGGCTGACCTGGGCGGTAGTCTTCCGGAGATCATTTTGATGGCCTCTGGCTCCGAAGTTTCCCTGGTGCTGGAGGCTGCCTATCGGTTGGCAACCGAAGGGCGCAGTGTGCGTGTTGTGTCAATGCCGAGCTGGACATTGTTCGAGGCGCAGCCGCAAGGGTACCGCGTCCAGGTGCTGCCGCCGGCGGCCGAATTGCGCATAGCTGTTGAGGCCGGCGTCACGCTGGGATGGGATCGGTGGGTAGGTCCCAAAGGGAAGATCATTGGAATCAATCATTTTGGCGCGTCCGCCCCGGCTCAAACGATTTATGACCAGTTCGGCCTGTCCGTCAAGGCAGTCATTGAAACTGCGCATGGCCTTCTGGGTATGGGAGAACAATAATGCGCGTAGCCATTAGTTGCGATCATGCCGGCTTTCCTTTGAAAGCCGCAGTGCTTGAAACGGTTGCAAAACTGGGCCATGAAGTCCTTGATTTTGGCACCTTTGGGCCGGAAAGCGTGGATTTCCCGGACTTTGCCGAGAAGGCCTGCCGGGCGATCCAACGAGGGGAAGCTGAGCGGGGGATTATCTTGTGCGGATCCGGGGTGGGCGTCGTCATCACCGCCAACAAGTTCAAGGGCATTTATGCCGGTCTGTGCCACGATACCTACTCCGCGCACCAGGGCGTGGAACATGATTTTATGAACGTTCTTTGCCTTGGCGGGCAGGTGGTGGGGCCGGCGGTGGCGCGAGAATTGGTGGCGGCGTTTTTATCGGCCACGTTTGACGGCGGTGAACGTTTTGTCCGCCGGGTCAATAAAATGAAAAAGCTGGAAGAAGAAGGTTAAGCATTCACTCCGGAGAGGACAATCAATCCGGGTTTCGGCTGGTATCATTCGGGAGGAAGCGGAAATGACGCGTATTGCACAGCTACATGCACTGGGTCAATCCTTATGGTTTGACAACATTCAACGGCGTCTGCTGGAAAACGGCGTGTTGGCTAAAATGATCCAGGACGGCGACATTCGCGGCGTGACCTCCAATCCGTCCATTTTTAACAACGCCATTGCAAAAACCAATGATTACGATGCTGCACTGAAACCCATGGCCTGGGCCGGGTGGAGTGCGGAAGAAATTTTCTGGCAGTTGGCCGTTGAAGATATTCAAGCCGCGGCGGATTTATTCAAGCCGTTATACGATTCTACCCATGGCGGGGACGGTTACGTCAGCCTGGAAGTCAATCCCTACCTGGCCAACGATACTGAAAAAACCGTATCCGAAGCGCGACGGTTGTGGATGCTGGTTGACCGGCCTAACCTGATGGTTAAAATTCCGGCCACACAGGCAGGTATCCCTGCGATTCAACAGGCCATCGCGGCGGGCATCAATGTCAACGTGACCCTGATTTTTTCGCTGCACCGGTATGAAGCTGTGATGGATGCCTACCTGCGCGGCCTGGAGGAGCGGGTTGAAAAAGGTTTGCCCATCGACTCGATTGCCTCCGTGGCGTCTTTCTTTGTGTCCAGGATCGATACCAAGATCGATGCGCAGCTTGAAAAGATGGCACAGGCTGGAGGACAAAATGCGGCTCTCGCTGCCAGCCTGCGCGGCAAGGCTGCCATCGCCAGCGCCCGCCTGGCTTATGCCCGCTATGAAGTCGTTTTCAGCACCAAACGGTTCGAGGCTTTGAAGGCGAAAGGCGGCCGGACACAACGCCCCCTGTGGGCATCTACCAGCACCAAAAAACCGAACTATCGCGACGTGATCTACGTTGAAACGCTGATCGCCCCCGATTCGGTCAACACCGTGCCGCCGCAAACGCTGGATGCCTTCCGCGACCACGGTGAGGCAGCCATTACCATTCATGAGGATCTGATCGGCATGGAGAAAGCCCTGGCCGACCTGGAATCGCTGGGCATTCACATGAATCAGGTCACCGATGAGCTCGAAGCGGAAGGCGTGCAATCCTTTTCGGACGCATTCACCGGGTTGCTAAAAACGATCGACGACCGCCGGGTGGCTTGTGCGGCCGAATTGGGCAGCCTGAAAGACAGCGTGGCCAACCGGGTCAAAGCATTATCTTCACAGAAAGCGGTTGAGCGCTTGTGGCAACCCGATCCGGCGTTTTGGACACAAGACACAGCCGAACAAGCGGAAATCCTCCACCGGGTGGGGTGGTTGCGCGCGCCCGAAACCAGCCGGGCTCTAATCCCGCAGGTGAGCCGGATCCTGGCTGACTGTCAGGCTGAAGGCTACACCCACGCGCTGCTGCTCGGCATGGGCGGATCGTCGCTTGCGCCAGAAGTGCTGCGCATTGTCTTCGGCGTCCGGCGGGCAAACGGCCGGCCTGCCCTCGACCTGGCCATTCTGGATTCCACAGATCCTGTCCAGGTGCGAAACGCCGCGCAGCGCGCCCCGATGGCAAAGACCCTTTACATCGTTGCCAGCAAATCCGGTTCGACCAGCGAAACACAGGCGCACCTGGCCTATTTCTGGAACCGCGCCGTGCGCGGGCTGGGAAAGACGAAAGCCGGAAACCACTTTGTGGCCATCACCGATTCCGGCAGCATTGTCGAAAAGCAAGCGCGCGAACGCGGATTCCGCGATGTCATTCTGGCCGATCCCAACGTGGGTGGCCGCTACTCCGCATTGATCGCGTTTGGCATGCTGCCCGCAGCGCTGCTTGGCCTGGACCTGGAGTTGTGGTTGGAGCGTGCAGCCAGGCTGATGAAGGATTCTGTCCCTTCGGTTCCGGCAGCGCGAAATCCGGGACTGGTGTTAGGCGCTGTCCTGGGCGAAGCCGCGCTGGCCGGGCGTGATAAGCTCACCCTGTTGGCGGATGATGAACTCTCGGCGTTTGGCGCCTGGCAGGAGCAGTTGGTGGCGGAGAGCAGCGGAAAGAATGGGAAGGGAATTGTTCCCGTAGATGTAGAAACTCAGCTTCCCCCGCGGAATTACTCCCAGGATCGGTTGTTTGTATATATGCGTCTGACCGGCAGCCTCGATGCACAGGTGAAGAAATTGCAGGCGGCCGGCCATCCGGCGCTGGTGCTTCCGGTTGGCGATGTTTACGATTTGAGTGCCGAGATTTACCGCTGGGAAGTTGCCACGGCCATTGCCTGCGCCGTCCTTGGCGTAAACGCCTTCAACCAACCGGATGTTCAGGACAATAAGAAACGCACGCAGCAAAAAATTGCTGCTTTCCAAAAATCCGGCAGCCTGGAAGAAAGCCCCGTGATCTGGGAAGGAGAGGGCGGCCGGGTATATGGCCAGGAATTTCCGGGACTGAACGGCGCAAAGACGCTTGCCGACGTGGTGGATGCCTTCGTGAAGCAAGCTGCCGCCGGTGCCGATTATGTGGCCCTGAATGCCTATTTACCGA
>CALMIB010000418.1 GCA_937863945.1 uncultured Longilinea sp. | reverse complement strand
TAACAATTCCAGAGAGAAGAACTAGAGGCTGAATCTCGCGGCAAACGAGACGACAAGGTGGAGGTTCCTCCCTGCAAGGGGAGCTCACAGGGGAAAATCGATAGATCAGCGGAGGCCTCTGAAGCCCTTCCACAGGCTTTGTTCTTCCCGGTTCAAGGCATGCTCAAAGCCATCTGCCGCCAGGTGGTGCAAATGGCTTCCAAAGCATGCGCCCCGTCGGGGTATTCAACGCAATTTACCCACCTTGCTGGCATTCCGGCAAGGACCTTATGGTATTTCTTCTGGGAGGCAAGAATGGCTGATGAACCCATCCGTGTAATCGATGAAAACGGTGATGAAATTGTAGTCGAACCCATTCAACCTACAAAGACCATGGATCAGGAAACCATCGAGATTTTGCTGGCCGACAAAATCGCCACGGGTGGATAATGGCATTCGAGAAGAAACGATCAGGCCGCCCGAATTGCGGCGGCCCGATCTAAGATTTCGCAGTGCGGGCATTACCCGCCAAGATAGGCTTCAATAACCATCGGATCATGCAACAGGCTTTCCGCTTCACCTGATAAAACAATTCCACCGGTTTCCAGCACGTACCCGCGATTGGCGATCGACAGGGCCATTTGAGCATTCTGCTCCACCAGGAGAATGGATGTGCCCTGATCGTTGATCGACTCGATAATGTCAAAGATCTGCTCAACCAACACGGGCGAGAGTCCCATGGAAGGCTCGTCCAGCAACAATAATTTCGGTTGGGCCATGATGGCACGCGCGATCGCCAACATCTGCTGCTCGCCCCCCGAGAGCGTTCCACCGGCTTGTTTGCGCCGCTCCTTCAAACGTGGAAAGCGGACATACGCCTCTTCCAGCGTGCGCTGCTTGGCGATTTTATCGCGCTGCAAGTAAGCTCCCATCTCCAGGTTCTCCTCCACGGTCAAGGATGAGAAAATCCTGCGCCCTTCCGGGACATGGATGATCCCCCGGGCGACAATTTCCTGCGGAGCCACCCCGATGATTTCATCTCCGAGGAAGCGGATAGACCCTGAAACCGGTTTGAGCAGCCCGGAAATGGTTTGCAGCGTGGTCGATTTCCCTGCGCCGTTGCCGCCGATCAGAGCCACAATTTCACCTTCATTCAAGGTTAGGTCGATGCCCCGAAGCGCTTGAATGGCGCCGTAGGATACTTTTAGGTCAGTAATTTCGAGCATCATTGCAGTTTCTTTCTCCGGTATTTTTCGGTCAACGCTTCCGTGCCCGAGCCCAGGTACGCCTCAATGACGCGCGGGTTGCTTTGAATTTCCGCCGGCGAACCCTCGGCAATCTTCATGCCATGATCCAGGACGGTAATCCGATCAGAGATTCCCATGACTACGCGCATATCGTGCTCAATCAGCAGGATGGTAAGGTCCAGTTGATCCCGCAAGCCGTGAATGAAATGCTTCATCACCTCGGTCTCCTGCGGATTCATCCCTGCGGTAGGTTCATCCAGCAATAGCAGCCTGGGATGGTTGGCCAACGCCCGGGCAATTTCCAGGCGGCGTTGCGCACCGTAGGGCAAATTACGGGAAAGCGTATCGCCCATCCCGCCAAGGCCGACGAATTTCATCAAGCGGTGCGCCTCATTCAATGCTTCGGCTTCCTCCAGGTTATACCGCCGGGTATGCAAAACCGCATCCAGCCAGCTTGTTCGCAGGTGCGGCTGTTGGCCAATCAAAACATTTTCGATCGCAGTCATTTCCTTGAATAATCGGATGTTTTGATAGGTGCGCGCGATGCCCAGACCGGCAATCGTATCGGTCGATAAGCCCTGGATCTCTTTCCCATAGTAACGGACCGCGCCTTGCTCTGGCGTGTAATACCCGGAAATACAATTGAACAGCGTAGTCTTCCCTGCGCCGTTTGGCCCGATGATGCTGTAAATGCACCGCTCCGGAATTTCCAGGTCAACTTTATCGACGGCAACCAGCCCACCAAAAAATTTGGATACCTTTGAGGTTTCCAGACAATTAGCCATTGGGCGCCTCCTGATTGGGTTTATCATTTTCCGTGGGAGAGTCCGGAGCTTCCTTCCGCTGGAGCGATGGACGCCCAACCGGCCATAAGCCCTGCGGTCGGGCAATCATCATAATCACCAGCAAGGCGCCAAAGGCAAGTAAACGGTAATTTGCCAGCTCGCGCAATATTTCAGGCAGACCTTTCAAGGCAAAAGCTCCTAACACCACGCCTGGAACGCTGCCCATGCCGCCGACAATGACCAACGAAAGCACGTTAATAGAAACCATTAATACGTGGTCCTCCGGCCCGGTAAATTGATTACGCGCTGCAAAAAGCACGCCGCCCAGTCCTGCGAATGCGGCCCCAAGTGCCAGTGCCAACAATTTGTACCGTGTCGTGTTTACACCGCTGGCCTGGGCGACGGTCTCGTCTTCGCGAATGGCAATCCAACTGCGTCCAACGCGAGAGTTTTGCAGACGGCTGGCGATGAACAATGCCAGCGCCACTGCCAGGATGATCAAATACATAAAATCGATATCCGATGAAAAGGATTGGCCAAACAGCGAAGGACCCCGGATATCTTGAACGCCGCGCGGCCCGCCGGTAAAACTGGTCAGCAGATCGCTTTTCAAGAGGACGCGGATGATCTCGCCAAACCCCATCGTCACAATGGCCAGATAGTCGCCCCGTAAGCGCATAAGGGGCAAACCGATCAGGAATCCCGAAAGCGCCGCCAGCAAGATACCTATGACGACCGCCGCCCAGAACCCCCACATCAAGTTATGTGGAATCGGCGCGTTTAATAACGCCACCGAGTATGCGCCGATAGCAAAAAAGGCCACATACCCCAGGACGAGTTGACCGGACAAACCAACAATGATATTCAGGCCCAGACCCAAAAGGACATAAATGCCGACCAGCCCGAAAACGTAATTCCAGTACGACCCCCAGACTCGCGGCACAAAAAAGCACATCAACACGAGCACGGCATACAACCCGAACTTGAAATAGCGGTTGGCACGCAATGACCTGCTTCCGTCCAGGTTCCAGAATCGCACAAACATGGTTTTCACACGCTGCCAGTACGTTCCAAACGGCAGGTAGATCGCCGCCAGGCCGGCCAGGCCGCCCGCCAGGAGCATGACGGCCAGCGAAATCGCTGCGCCAACAATTGGCATTTGATCAACTGTCAGGAATTTGATGTAAGCCGGGGAAAGCGCGTAAAGGGTCTTGCGAAAATCAGCGCCGTTTTGATACAGGCTGCCCATCACCAGAATAAAAACGGCCAATGCCAGGCCAGCCAGGCCAGCCGCTGCAAAACTGCTCACCCAGGGCCGGGCAGCATTTCTACGTCTGGATGCAAGCGCAGAAGAAATTCCCTGCCCCACGGCCAGCAACGCGATAAAAACAATACCAAAAATCGCCGGGGGAAGTTGCCCCGACAAAGTCGTTTGCCCAAATAAACGGGCAAGCAAAGCAGCGCCCGACGCGTTGAACCCGATCAAAACCAGAAACATCAAGATGAGAGCTAAAGTAGTGCCTGATCGCAAACCGCTTCTGAAGGATGATTCTTGCAGTTTCATAGCTTTTCCTCCACCGAAGCCGCGCCCAGAAGACCGGAAGGCCGGAAAATAAGCACGAGCACCAGGATCAAGAATGCGATTACATCCTTGAGCTGAAAATCAATTCCTAAAGCCGCCGGCCCGATTGATTCAACCAACCCCAACACCAATCCACCCAGCATAGCGCCCGGAATATTGCCGATGCCGCCAAGCACTGCTGCGGTGAATGCTTTGATGCCAGGGATAAAACCCAGGAAGTAATAGACCAAACCGTTGTGGATGCCCCACATCACCCCGGCCGCGCCGGCCAGCGCTCCGCTGATGATGAAGGTCTGGCTGATCACCGCGTCGACGTCCACGCCCATCAATGCAGCCGTCTTTTTATCCTGGGCAACCGCTCGCATAGCCCGGCCAATCCGTGTTTTCTGAACCAACACATACAATCCAACCATCAATAGGATCGACAAAACAAACGACAAAACACCGGTATAGGTGACCAGCACCTGACTACCCGCAATTTCGATCGACCAGCCGGTGCCTCGGGCGAGTGCATCCGGATTGGTATAATCGCGCAATTGGGGGCTGAATAAGAGTTGCACGGCATTTTGTAAAAAGATGGACGCACCAATCGCGCTGATCAATGGAGCCAGGCGGGGGGCGTTTCTAAGCGGGCGGTAAGCGATTTTCTCTAGCAAGTAACCCATCAAAGAAGCCGCCAGCGTGCCAGCCAGGAATGCCAGCAATATCGACAGCAACGGTTGAGCATTCAAAAAATTCAGATCCGGATTCGCCAGCGTTGGAGCCGGAATGGCAGCCAGGGCTTCCAGGACAAAATATCCGCCGAAAGTTCCTATCATCATTACTTCGCCGTGCGCGAAATTGATCATGCCAAGAATGCCATACACAAGTGTGTACCCAATGGCAATCAGGGCATACATGCCGCCGATGATCAAACCGGTAATTCCAAAACGAACCCAGGTATCCAGGCCGTAAGCCTGATTCACAAAAAGCACGTTATAAATGCGCATGGCCGCCCAAACAACCACAATAATACCGATGACAGACCGGATGATACGGGCCACAAGCTGGGGGGTCTTGAAGGAAACGCTTGATAAAGCGGTCATAGGTTTTACCCCACTCTTCCCTTTCCTCCCTTGCGGGAGGAAAGGGAATGATTGAACGTTGTTGTTCGGCCGGACTCTTCAGCCCGGATAGATCAAAAATTTATTCTGCGACTACCCACTTGCCGTCCTGGATGGTGACCAAAAGGGGGCCCGAGGCGTTGCATTCGCCCTTCGCATCGCAGGTAAATACGCCCGTCAGGCCCTGGTAATCCTTCAAATTGCGAACTGCATTTACCAGAGCGCCGCGCGGGATGTACAGGTTGCCATCCGAACCCTTAATCGCCACCGCCTTGACCTGCGCGATCAAGGCAGCCACGACATCGTAACCGTTCCAGGTATAAGGCGACAACGTTCCAGGCTTCACACCGAACGCAGCCTCGTAAGCCGCGTCAAATTTGACCTTGGAATCCGTGTCGGCAGGCGTCAGGGACACAGCATATGCGCCGTTGCCATTGGCGCCGGTCCGATCCAGGAAATCCTGGCCGTAGGTGCCGTCGCAGCCAAAGAAGATGGCATTTTCCAGGCCGGTTTGCTTCATGTTGTTGGCCAGAATTGCGCCATCCTGGGTATAGCCGCCAAAGTACAGCGCTTCCGGTTGTGTCGCTGCAACAGCGGCCAACGGCGCGGTGTAATCGGATTCCTTGGAGGTAATCGCGGAGAACGAAACCACCTCGCCGCCCAGGCTGGTGAAGGTATCGCGCACAATTTCAGCCAGGCCTTTGCCGTAATCCGATCCGTCGTGCATGACGGCCAGTTTACGAATTCCGAGTTTCTCATACAAATATGTGCCTGCGAATTTGCCCTGGATCGCATCCGTGAAGGCGATGCGGTTGAAGACCTTCGAACCCATTTCCGCCAGAGGCGGATTGGTGGCCGAGGGCGACAGCATTGGCAGACCGACTTTTTCATAAATCGGAATGGCTGCAGCCGTCGCGCCGGAAAAGATATGTCCGGCAATAGCCACCACCGTCGGATCGGCGACCAGTTTGTTCGCCACGGCGGCGCCACCTTCTGCCGTACCGCTGTCATCCTCGGCGATCAATTCAAACTTAAAGCCTTCCAGTTCGCCGGCATCCGTCACGGCAATTCTGCCGCCCTGCGAGATGTCGATGCCAAAGCTGGCATCGCCGCCCGTCATTGGCGCGCCCATGCCAATTTTGATCGTCTGCCCGGGCGCAATTTTTGCGCAGCCGAAGGCATCACTGGCACATTCAGCCGGCGCAGCGCCCGCGCCAGATGGGTTCGATCCCGCGCTTGGCGAGCAGCTTGCGATGACCATCACCAGGATCAACGCAACAAAAACAAAGAAACGCTTATTCATTCTCTCCTCCATTGGTTTTTTTCGAAAAATCCAGTTCGTTAAATTGCCGGTTAGATTAAACAAACGTCGATTGAATCACCTCCTTCATGGGATATTACTAAAAAAACCGCCCTGGTGGACGGTTTTTTTGTCTTAACCTTGGGTGTGAGGTTTGCTCACATTACCCTTTTACGCTCCAGGTACCGTCCTACGGTGGTTTGATTCAGATTAAGCATCATGAACCAAATCATACAAACGGTATAAACGTAAAGGGCAATCGTGGCTATCATAGGTTATCTGTGATGGGATAACGTGATTTTACTAATTATATCCATTCTGTCAAGATATCCGTGGGTTTTCGTTTTGAATTGACACCAACCGGGCCCCCTTTTCAACCTGGGCAGCCGCTTGGACAAAAACCGCCTCGATCATGCCATTCGCCGGCGATTTTACCTCCATCTGCATTTTCATCGATTCCAGCAGAATCAAAGGTTGGCCGGCTGAGACAACCTCGCCCGGCCGGACAAGCACGTCAATCACCTTGGCGGGCATGGGGGCTGTCAATTCACCCTGAACTGCCGGATTCTTCTTGCTCTGCCGCCGCTGGTATTG
>CALMIB010000417.1 GCA_937863945.1 uncultured Longilinea sp. | reverse complement strand
ATCCGGTTACTCGCCTGACTTCGCAGAATTGGAAGATTCTCTCAGCCGAAACAATATTTCTTCCATTATCTTTCGATTCTTGCTGATCAAATCGGCCACCAGCCCGATCAGCCAGGTTTGAAAGCCGCTGATCAGCAGCACAGACGAGAGAATCATGGATTGAACGTGCCCGCTGCCTTCGCCCTGGAAGAAGAACACCAGGAAGCGGATCAGCAGCGCGGCCCCCAGCACGAACAGCAGGGTTCCGACATAGGTAAACACGCGCAGCGGGCGGTACATGGTGTAGGAGCGCACGATGGTCACGCTCGAATTGAGCAGATAATCGCGCACACCGTGCATCAGGCGCGAAGGCCGCCGCGGCGGGTTGGTCTGGATGGGCACCGAGACCACCAGGGCGTGCAGGTTGCCTGCCTGGATGAGCGTTTCGAGCGTGTAGGAGTATTCGCTCAGCACCAGCGTGCGCATGGCCATGCGGCGCGTCATGGCGCGAAAGCCGCTGGTCGCATCCGGAATATCCAGCCCGGCCGCGCGCGAAACCACCCGGCTGCCCCAGGCCTGCAACCGCCGCTTGAGCGGCGAGAACCAGGCGTTGGTCAGCACGCCGCGGTCGCCCACCACCAGTTCGGCTTCGCCGCGCAGGATGGGCGCCACCAGTTTGGGGATGTCGCCGGCCTCGTACTGGTTGTCGGCGTCGGTGTTGACAATCAGGTCGGCGCCCAGCCGCAGGCAGGCATCCAGCCCGGCGGCAAAGGCCAGCGCCAGCCCGCTGTGATGCGGCAGCGAAATAACGTGGTCAGCACCGGCGGCCCTGGCAGCCGCGACCGTTTCGTCACTGCTGCCGTCGTCGATCACCAGCACTTCCACCTCGTCCACGCCCTCCATCTGCCGGGGCAGCAATCCCAGCGTGTGCGGCAGGGTTTCGGCTTCATTGTAGCAGGGGATTTGGATGATCAGCTTCATGGGAAATGGATCGAAACGGGCTCAACCAGCGTCTTAAGAATCAGCATTGCAAGCGTTAGTATACCACGTCGCCTCCGCGCGGATTTCTTTTCGGGCGGCGCAAACCGGCATATACTTGCCGGTGCTGACTCTTTGAAAAGGAGAATCCTGATGCGAATATTCGCTCATTCCAAGAATTTACCCACCGCCAAATGGCCGGTGCTGGTCATCCTGATGGTGACCCTGACTGCCTGCCAACCCAGCCTTGCGACGAAAACGGTCGACATGCCGGAGCCGTCCCCGACGCAACCTGCCCCCGCCGCCAGCGCCACAGCCGAACAACCCACTTCACCGCCACAACCCACGCTCACGCTCACGCTTGCGCCGCAGTCGCCTGGCGTGCCGCAACTGCTGCGTGAAACCGCTATCACCTACCCCAACCGCCTGATCTGGTCAGGCGACGGCCAACGGTTGGGAGTCTTTGCCGAGGGCGGTTTCACCCTGTTCAACGCGGAAACGCTCGAAATTCTGGCAACCCGTGAATTGCAATCGCCGGCTTACGTCCTCGATTTTTCGCCCGATGGCAAGACCTTTGCCTTCACGCCCGACGGCCAATCCATCCAGCTCGAGGATCTTGACCAGAACCAGGTGCTGCGAACCATCCAACCAGGCAGCACTTTTCAACGCGCCATTTTCTCGCCGGACGGCCGCTGGCTGGCGGTCGATTCGATGGAACAATGGGCTTACGCTCTCTGGGAGGTCGCCAGCGGCCAACCCGGCGCCGTATTGACCGGTTTTGAAACCGCTGCGCCGGTTTACGCAGCCGATTTCAGCGCCTCGGGCAACAAGCTCATCTGGCACGCGCGCGGCACCATCCAGGTGATGGATATCGCGTCCGGGACACTGGGGCCGGTAATGGGCCACGAAGATTTCATTTCCGCCTTCGCGCTCAGCCCGGATGACGCCACGCTGGCCACCGCCGCGGGCGGAACGTTAAATGGCGAATTCACCGCGCTGATCAACTTCTGGAATCCAGAGAGCGGGGAACGAGTCGCGGCCTACCCACAGGCCAGGTCCGCCAGCGCGATGACATATTCGCCGGATGGCGCGGTCCTTGCCGTTGCCGTGGGCGGCGATGTGCTGATGCTGGACCCTGCCACCGGGCAGAGCCTGCGAACCTTCAACGCCGCCGGTGACGCTATCACCTCGCTGGGGTTCTCGCCAGACGGTTCACGCCTGGCCACCTCCGGCTCGGACGGCACGCTGCGGGTTTGGAGCCTGCGCTAGGTTTCAGGGCAAGG
>CALMIB010000416.1 GCA_937863945.1 uncultured Longilinea sp. | reverse complement strand
CGGTATTTCACCAGGCTGCCCTCGGAAAAGGCCGCTTGAACGGAATAGCGGCCATCGGTTGTTGCCGTCATGGATAGACGCGTAGGATTCAGCGCCAATCCTGTCACTTCGTCCAGGATTTCCAATGTGAGTTTGGTGGATGCATCAGTCCCCGCCGGTGGAGTGACCACAAAGGTCACCTGCGCCAGCGGGCCCGCAGAAATCGTTTCAGCCTCCGGGATGGGAACAACCGTTGGTTGGCACGAACTCAGCACAAAAGCCAGGGTCAGCAGGATGCAAACGACCATCAGAAAAGACCGGCGGCCAACGGTTCTCATTGTTCCCCTCCAGTGTATATAGAAAAGCATACCAGCTCTGAGGCAATCGTCAAAGAGTGCCTTAGAGGTCGTCCTTGAGCGCCGAATGCAATTTGTGTTGAATTTCCTGCTGTCGATTTGCCAGACTTCCCAACACACCATTCACGAACCGTGGAGTGCTGTCCGACCCAATTATCTTTGCGAGTTCAATGGCTTCATTAATGGCTACTTTGACGGGGGTACAGTTTTCAACCGCAAACTCCCACAAGGCGATGCGTATGATGTTGCGGTCAATAACCGCAACTTGATCCATCGGCCATTCAGGCGCGTGTTCAGCAATAAAACCGTCCAGCTTTTCTGAAATTGGCAAGACACCCCGGACAATCTGCCGGCTGAAATCAGCCAGGCTATCTTCCAGTTCTTCCTCAATCAGCCGTTCTTCCAATGCCGCCATTCCAGAATGGCCGGTCATATCACATTCGTAAAGGACTTGCAAGGCAACAAAGCGCGCCTTGGTGCGTGACTTCATAGGGTTTTATTCAACCGGTTCTGAATAATCGATGTCTTCGACATGGACATTCACCTTGCCAATTTCCATGCCAACCATATCAACGATGGCGCGGGCAACCTTGCTCTGAATGGCATGGCTAACTTCGCGTACATTTTCGTCACGATTCAAAATTACGTACAGGTCAACATAGACCATGTCATTTTCGACGTTGATTTTCACCCCTTCGCTCGCGCCTGGCTTGAACAGGTGGTTGACGTCCGGGGGCGCAACCGTCAATCGATTCACGCCGGGTACGCCCAGCGTTGTTAATTTCGCAATCTGCGTCAGAACAACCGGTGCAATGGTCGTCTTGCCGGGTGGTCGTGTTTGATCAGACATAGTTTCTCCGCAATCGATGATCAACTCATTGATAGAATAATTGTATTATACACGCGATTTAATCAATCTGAGCAATCTCGCTTGCGCGCGAAGGCTCGCGTACACGCAGTAGAGCGGCGATCGAAAGTAGAAAGAGGGAGCCATACAGGACAAAGAGAAGAACATACCCCAATCCAGGGTTTTGCGGCATCTGCACGGCGAGGAAATCCGCCATTGGTCCACCGATATACGCGCCAATGGCGCCGGCCCCGGCGCCGGCCAGGTTGGAAATGCCAAGAAATCGGCCGGCCTGCGCTTTGGGCACGATTTCAGTCCCCAAAGCCCAATTCGCGGTATAAAACAGCCCCATGCCAATCCCGATGATGGCTCCGCCAATGTAGATCACGGTCAGGTTGGGCACGGCCACAGCCAGGGCCGTGCCTGCGGCAGCGAGAAAACCCGCCAGCGCAACGATGCGTTTACGGCCGAACCGGTCAGTTAGGAATCCGCTGGGCAGGGCGCTGAGCAATATCGCCACGCCGACGAACATCGTCAGGCGGGATGCCGGGCCGGCCGCCTCGGCTTGAACATACCCCAAGCGTCCCTGCAAAAAGTAGATCGTGAAACCGGCTAAATTGTTGGCGCCGATCAGAAAGGCCAGCCGGTTGATCACCCACCAGCGAAAAGAGGGGTCCTTTCGCAGGGAATCACTGTCCACGCCGATGCGCAGGCTGGCCGTGACGCCGCCGAAAACTGCCAACGCCATACCGATCAGGCTGATCACCCCCGTGGTGATCAACAGGGGCGCCGCCTCTAATTGACTCAGCAGCGGGTGTGTCAGATTTACTGCCCATCCAAGGCCCAACAAAATCAGCGTGAATGCGCCGGTCATGGCTGCCAGCCGCACAAAATCCTGCCACGCCAGCGGCGAAGCATTGGCTTTGTTTTGCTGCTCGGGAATGAACATGGAGATGAGCGCCACTACCACGAGGATACCCATCAGGGTGATCAACGCGCCCCACAGATTTCCCTTGCTGACCATGCGGGCAATTGTGAAAGACACAATGATGAGTGGAATGGGGATTTCCAGCAAGGCTTTGACCGCAGAAAAGCGGCCGCGTTTTTCGGCCGGCACCAGGTCTGGAATAATTCCCTGCGTCGCGCCATGAGCGATGTTGGTGGTCACCATCATCAAAATGACCATCGTAAACAGAAACCAGTAGCCCGCGGGACCTTCCATGCCGGCGGAAAACCCGATCAACGCGATCATCACCAGGTCGCCCAGGGTACCCAGGAGGATAAAGGGCCGCCTGCGCCCCCAGCGCGAGGTTGAACGGTCGGAGAGCAGGCCGGCCAGCGCCTGAACCAGGATGGCAACCATCAACGTCCACAATCGAAGGTTGCCGTAATAGGTGCCCTTCAACTCCTCGCCGATGA
>CALMIB010000415.1 GCA_937863945.1 uncultured Longilinea sp. | reverse complement strand
GGTTAGGCTTACAAGCTCGAAGGCAATCAATCCTTCGCTTGCATGAGTGCACAGTAGATCAGGTTCTGGTTCCGGCCGGCTGCTTACACAGAGCCACGCGCTAATTGCGTTTAGGCGATGCACAAACTTTTCGAATATGGCCTGTTCATGTTTCTGCTTGTCTGTCAGCAGGGCAGATACCTGTTTGCCATTTAGCATGCCAATTCCCCAACCGATTATTTGGTCACTTTTTGAAGCGACCCTTCTCGCACCAGTAGCGCATCTTGGTATTCTCACTCCAGTTATTTTCTTTTTTTCGATGCTCAAAATCCGCTTGATGCATAGCTGCTGCTTCGTTGCACATCATTCCATTTAGCGGCTCTTTGGCCAGATCAAAGGTCGCTACACCACTCCGCCCCGCCTCGGTTGGGTAATTCGACGAGTAGAGCGTGTAAACGTCAGATTCTGGAATGTTCGTTTCGGAACAGGCTGTAAGAAAGAGGGTTAAGGCAAGGGCAAACCGCATAGAAATTTCCCTAAGTCATGATATTTATTGGTACCCATAATCGCTGAATTTTAACAGTGCTCCACTGTACTTAACGGAACTCGAACGCCTCCTGATGGAATGCGCGAGGCGCCAGGCCGTGCGCGACGAGTGCTTCGCGCAGGCTGCGACCCCAGTTGGCCGGGCCGCAGAACCAGACGCTGCTGCCGGGTTGCAGGCGGGCGCCGATGCGTTCCGGGGAGAGCAGGCCGTCGCGCTGGCTGATGTGGTGGTGCAGTTGCACCCCGGCTGCCGCGCAGCGCGCTTCGAGGTTCTCCGGGAAAGCCGCCGCTTCGGGGGTACTGTAGAACAGGTGGGCGCGCAGCGTTTCCGGCGTGCCGTTTTGCGCCAGTTCGTCGATGCGGGCGAGGAAAGGCGTGATGCCGATGCCGCCGGCGACCCAGATTTGCGGTATCGGGCGATTGTCGCGGTCGACCGTTCCAGAAGGGCAAAAATCAAATTTGCCGTAGGGGCCTTCAAGCTGGATCGGCTGGCCGATGGCCAGGCTGCGCGTCAGCGTGCGCGTGTAATCGCCCAGCGCCTTGATCGCCAGCGTAATTTGTCCATCCTGCGCGTTCCATGCTGAAGCGATGGTGAAGGGATGTGCGCCTTCGGCACGCTTGCCGAAATCGGCAAACAGGAATTGCCCGGCGCGATGCCCCGGCCAGGTTCCGTCGGTGCGGCAGACCACTTCGAGCACGCCCGCTTCGGGCTGGCGCAGCGCGGCGATGGTGGCGCGGTGGCGGCGTTTTTCGCCGATGCGGCCACGCAGGGAAAGCACGGCGGTAATGCTGCCGGCCAGCGCCAGCGCGGCGGTGAGCCAGCCCAGCGGCTGTTGCCAGAAATCCTTGGGCAGCAGCATCAGGCCGTGGAAAGCTCCGCCCAGGAACACCACCCCGAAAGCCTTGTGCACCAGCCGGAACCAACGGTAAGGAATGCGCCGGATCAGCGCGATGACCACCAGCGCCAGCAGGATGTAACCCGCCCATTCACCTATGTCCTTGGCCAGATCCATCCACATATTTTCCGGGCCTTTGGGGCCGCGCACGCGGGGCGGCAGCAGGCCGAGCTTGCCCAGCTTCTTGGGCAGCCATTCGGCCATCCAGTGCGCAAACACCAGAATGCCGGTGCCGATGCCGATGTTCTTGTGCAGGCGATAAAGCTTGTCCAGCCCGCCGAAGCGTTGTTCCAGCCAGGCCGGGCGGGCGGCGAGCACCATGCCGGCGCTCATCCACCACAGCGCGATCATGCCGATGAGCACGATGGCAGCGCGCCGCCATTGCCAGAAGCCGGTATCGGCGGCGTACAGATCGGGAAAGACATAAAAGGCCCAGAGGCCCAGCGGAATCAGCGCGAGGGGTAGAAGAATGCGTTTCATGATGGATTGCGGCGGG
>CALMIB010000414.1 GCA_937863945.1 uncultured Longilinea sp. | reverse complement strand
GCAGTGGGCGTTGGAACAATGGCGGCCCGGATTGGTGATCAACCTGGGCACTTGCGGCGGCCTGGCCGGGCAGGTGGATCGCGGCGCAATCATACTGGCGACCGAAACGCTGGTGTACGACATCGTGGAGCAAATGGGCGACGCCCAGGCAGCTATCGACCACTATGCCACCCGTTTGGACCTTTCCTGGCTGCGCGAACCGTACCCGATGGCGGTCATCCCGGCGCGCCTGGTATCGGCTGACCGGGATATTGTTGCCGGGGAGGTCGGCCGGCTGCGCGAACAATACCGCGCGCTGGCAGCCGATTGGGAATCGGGGGCTATCGCGTGGGTATGCAGCCGCAACCGCACACGCTGCCTGATCTTGCGCGGCGTTTCGGACCTGGTTTCGGAATCTGGCGGCGAAGCTTACGGAAAACCGCAGGTCTTCCATGACGGCACGCGCCGGGTAATGCAGTCCTTGCTGGCGGCGCTGCCGGGTTGGCTGGCCTGCGTGAGCATCAAAGCTGCTTAAACAACAGGCGCCGGAGCGGGCGACATTCCATGATATAATCGCGCGGGTGTAATTTGGATAACATAAACCAAATTACCATTGGGCATGATCAGGGGCGCTTCTCAGGCGCATTTAATGTATATATGACAAAATTTTAGTATCCCCAGTTTTCTGCAAAGCCCATTCCGCTCAGGAGGTAGAAGCCCTTATGGAAAACCCCGCAATTGAAAGACCCGCTTCGGGAAGCCGGACCAAGTTCATTGTCGGTGGGTTATTGATTGTTGCAGCCGTTGTTTATCTGGTGATTTCTTCCACCCAGGCCAGCGCGCAGTATTTTATGACCATTACTGAATTGCAGGCCAAGGGCGCCAGCTTGGGCGAGCGCGAATTGCGCCTTTCAGGGGCCGTGCTGGGAGATAGCATTCAATATGACTCTCAGAACCTTCGCCTCACTTTTACCATCGCGGATATCCCTGCTGATAACGCTGAAATTGAAGCGCAGGGAGGCCTGGCGGCTGTGCTGCATGCCGCCGTGCAGGATCCCACCCGGCCAACCCTGGTGGTTGTTTACGACGGCGTGATGCCGGACCTTTTGAAAAATGAGGCCCAGGCTATCGTCACCGGAAAAATGGGCGCAGACGGAGTATTTTACGCCAAAGAATTGCTGTTAAAGTGTCCCACAAAATATGAGGAAGCCGTTCCTGAGCAGGCTGGCAAGTAGCCTGCATCGGTGGTCGTACTTCAATCCCCGGCGGAAGGCCGGGGTTTTATTGGCAATTTGAATCGGAGCAAGCATGCTGGCGAATTTTGGCTTTGGCGCACTGATTATCACGTTTCTGGTGGCGTTGTACGGCATCGGCGCTGCAATTTTTGGCGCAGTGAAAAACTCAACCCGTTGGGTGGAAAGCGCCCGCCTGGCGATGCTCTTAACCTTTCCGTTAATCACCCTGACCGCGGTCAGCATCATCATTTTGCTGGTCACGCGGCAATACCAGGTGCAATACGTTTACAACGTCACCAGCGATACCATGCCGCTGTACCTGAAGATCACCGCGCTGTGGGGCGGACAGGCCGGCTCACTGATCTTCTGGTCGTGGTTGATGTCGGCGTTCGCGACGGCTGTCACGCTGCGCAAGTGGGACCGCGACCGCGAGTTTTTGCCGTGGGTGATTGTGGTCTCGCTGATCACCCTGGCATTCTTCGTGGGCATGTCCATCTTCATTGAGAACCCATTCGAGCGCTTCTGGTTGAGCGCCAGCGGGCGGGAAATGGTGGCCATGTTCCAGCCGGCCGGCGCCACGCCGTTGATCCCCAGCGACGGCCGCGGTCTGAATCCGCTGCTGCGCCACCCGGGTATGGTCATTCACCCGCCCATGCTGTATCTGGGCTTTGTATCGTTCGTCATTCCGTTTGCCTTCGCCATCGCAGCCCTGATCACCGGCCGCACCGACGACCGCTGGATCCGTATCACCCGGCGCTGGACGCTGGTCGCCTGGATCTTCCTGTCGCTGGGGCTGGTGTTGGGCAGCCGCTGGGCTTACGACGTGCTGGGCTGGGGCGGCTACTGGGGCTGGGACCCGGTTGAAATCGCGGCTTTTCTGCCCTGGCTGAGCGGCACGGCGTTTCTCCATTCGGTGATGATCCAGGAAAAGCGCGGCATGTTCAAACGGTGGAACATGGTGCTGGTCATTGTGACCTACGCGCTGGTCATCTTCGGCACCTTCCTCACGCGCTCAGGCGTGCTGTCCTCGGTACATGCCTTCGCGCAGAGCGCCATCGGCCCGCTGTTCTTCGGCTTCATCGGCATCACGTTCATCGCGTCTCTGGCGCTGCTGCTGCACCGCTGGAAGGACCTGACCTCCGCCGGGCAGCTCAATTCGTTGCTTTCACGCGAGGCGCTTTTCCTGCTGAACAACCTGTTGTTCATGCTGATCCTGCTGGTGTGCCTGTGGGGATTGATCTTCCCGATTGTTTCCGAACTGTTCACCGGGCAGAAGGTCACCTTTGGCCCGCCCTGGTATGAACGCATCACCGGACCGCTTTTTGCCGCCCTGCTGTTTTTGATGGGCGTAGCGCCGCTTTCGGCGTGGGACCATTCGACGGTGAAAACGCTGGGACGCGCCATGTGGAAACCAACTTTGGTATCGCTTGCCGTACTGGCCATCGCGCTGGCGTTGGGCGTGAGCTCGGTGGGCGCGTTGATTGGCTTCTGGTTGGTGGGGTTTGTCATTTCGATTAC
>CALMIB010000413.1 GCA_937863945.1 uncultured Longilinea sp. | reverse complement strand
GGTGATTACGCCTCCCATTGAAATGCCGCTCAGGCCAACGCGCCGCTCATCCACCCGCGCATCCCCTTCGTAATGCGCAATCACCTGGTTGACCTCTTGAGCCGTTTGTTGAATAAGGTTCAAGAGGGCTTCCGGTGTCCAATCTTCTTTGCGAATCCGCTCACCGTGGCCCACCGCATCCATCGAAACCACAAAATAGTTGTTTACGGCCAGAAAGTAGGCCAGAAAAAGCATGTCTTCTTTATGACCCGACCAACCGTGTACCAGAATCACCATAGGGAGGTGGTCGGCTGCGCCGACCTGCAAAACTTCAAGCGCCGGAATGTTGCTGATGCGAATGTTTTCAATCAAAACAGCCATGCTTTCCTCCATTGGATTGCTGGGGTGCGAGAACATCCCCTGAATTTGGATCGATACAATCAAGGTCAATCTTACAACAAAAAAAACCGATTGAACATCCCATGCATGCGTACACCCAAAAGGGGTGAAAATATTAACAGAATACTGCGTGAGGATCTTGATTTATTTGACAAATTATGTATAATATATCTGCTATAAAAAATATAGTAAGGTAAAGATATGAAACCCGAATGCCCAATTTCCAAAGCCACTCCTTTCCTCGGCGCCAAATGGACGCTGGAGCTGATTTACTACCTGCGGGAACGCCGCCGATTTTGCGAACTCCAGGAAGTGGCGGGTGGTTTAAACCCTGCCACACTTTCGCAAAGACTGAAAACCCTGGAAGCGGAGCAGATTATTTCTCGTCGGGTCATTCCCGACGCACAGCGGCACGTAGAATATGAATTAACCCCGAAAGGTAAAGATCTGTTGATTGTGTACAAAGAGCTGATTGAGTGGACATCGCGCTGGTATCCCGAGGAGGCAAATTGAAAAACTTGAAACCTGTTTCCCTTGCCAGGTTGGGAATTGAAGAATCAGGTAACGATTGTGCCCCGTTTTCAGGGGCGTGGTTTGCGGGCTTTGAAAATGGAGTAAATGTGTCCGTCGCAATTGAACCGGTCTGCAACCAGGCTGTGGAGGTGGATCGGATGAACGATGTAAACGAATCCGCGGGTACAAAATACCATTTTAGCCCGGCGGGTTGCCCACGTGAATTTGAGCAAAGCCCATCGCATTTCAGCGGACGGGCCGCATGAACTTTCGCGTTATCAGTCTATTTTTCCTTGGAGTTTCATCGATATGAATACACCTGTTCAGCCGCCTTTGTTTGGAATCAATATTGATCCCTCCACCACCGGGCTGGAAGCAGCTCTGCGGCGTGCTCGCCTGGCGGATGCGAGTAGCGTGGAGCTGGTGACGATCCAGGATCATCCCTATAACCCGGATTTCATGGATACCTGGACGTTGCTGACTTCACTGGCTGCACGCACCGAACGGGTCCATCTTTCAACGAATATGTTAAACACACCCCTCCGCCCGCCGGCTATGATGGCAAAAATGGCGGCGACATTGGATGTCATCAGCGCCGGCCGGTTAGAGCTGGGCCTTGGATCCGGTGGATACACGGAAGGCATGCAAGCCTGGGGCGGGGTGGTGGGCGAAACGCCGGGAGCCCGCTACCAGGCTTTTTCAGAGTATCTTGATATTCTACAGGGGCTGCTTAGCAGTGCGGGCCGTGAATTTTCCTATCAGGGAAAGTTTTATCAAGTGGACCACATTGTCAATGGGCCCGCCCCGGTGCACCACATCCCGCTGTGGATTGGCGCCGGCAAACCTCGCATGTTGCGCCTGGCCGGCAGCAAAGGAGATGGTTGGTTGATTGGCACGATTTACATCCTGCCAGACCAGTTGGATGAAGTAAATCGGCTCCTGGATGAGGGCGCTGCTTTGGCAGGCCGGCAACCCGGGCAGGTGCGGCGCGGATACAATTTGTTTGGCGTCATCCAGGATCGTGCTGCTGCGAAGGTTCGCTTTAACCGGCCGGGCATTATTCAAGGATCCGTACAGGAATGGGTGGATACCCTTCTGCACTTCGGCCGCCGCTACCGGCATGATACTTTCATCTTTTGGCCGGTGGCTGGAGATGAAGAGGCGCAAATCAAGGTCTTTCTGAATGAGGTGATGCCGGAAGTTCGCCGGCAGCTTCAATTCGCGCCTGCGCCTGAGGCGCAACAAACGCCGTAAGCCAAACCTTTCGGGAAGCGGCGAAGAAATGATTTGCCAGGAAGGATGACCTGATTTGAGGGTTTGAATTTGGCTGCACTTAAAAACTGGAAAATTGACGGTCGCATTGATGTTCCGGGTCCGGTCGTGGTTGGCCCAGAAGATGCCTTGCAAGAACAGGGTTTGAAACCAACGAAATTGGAATGGAGTGATAAAAATGAAAGCTCTGAAGTTAACAGTTTTTTCCGATTATGTGTGTCCCTGGTGCTACGTGGGGCAGGGATCGGTGGAAAAATTAGCCAGCGATTATTCCATTGAATTGACCTGGCGCCCCTTTTATCTGCGTCCCGATACTCCCCCGGAAGGAATGGAGCTGCCGCCGCACATTAAAGCGCACTTGGCTCAAACGAACGCGCGCCTCAAGCAAATGGCCAACATGGCCGGCCTGGAAATGGTTTTCCCGGAACGAATACCGAATACCCGCCTGGCGCATGAAGCCACGGAATACGCCAATCAAAAAGGAAAAGGGGTAGAGTTCCACCGCGCTGTTTTTGACCGTTATTATGGGCACGGAGAAGACATTTCCCAGTGGAATGTGCTGGAAGAGG
>CALMIB010000412.1 GCA_937863945.1 uncultured Longilinea sp. | reverse complement strand
GCTGGATCCTACGGCAGCCACCTGCAATCCGTCGGCGGTCCCGGTGCAAAATGCTCAATTTGAGCAGAAGGTCATCGAACTGGTCAACCAGGAGCGCGTAAAGGCAGAATTCCCCCCGCTCAAAGGCAACGATAGTTTATCCGGCGCCGGCCGCTACCATGCCAATGACATGTTCGCGGATATTTATTTCAATCACGACTCCTACGATCGAATCAATGGCAATCTTCAATTTGCCTGCGGCGTCTGGCAGCGGGTCACCAGTTTTTATACATTCAGCACCGCAGGCGAAAACATCGCCGCCGGCTATACCACCCCTGAAAACGTGATGGCAGCCTGGATGGCATCGGACGGACACCGGGCCAACATTCTCAACCCAAATTTTCGCGAACTCGGCGTGGGCTATTATTACGGCGACAACCAATCCTTCAGCCACTACTGGGTGCAGGATTTTGGCGCGCGCACCAACGTTTATCCGGCGGTGATCAACGCGGAAAGCAGCCAGACGGAAAGCCGCACCGTTTCCATCTACCTGTACGGATCTGATGTTTTCAACGAATACCGCATCAAGGATGATTTCACCGGGTGGTCTGCCTGGCAACCGTTCCAGGCCAACATCACCTGGACGTTGAGCGGCCCGGGAAACCAGACCCGCACCGTGACGATCGAAATGCGCAAGCCCAGCGGCGAAGTGCTCACCAGCAGCGACTCCATCTACCTGTCTGGTCAGCCAGCCCTTGGCAATTTGCCGGGCAGCATCAACCTGCTGTATAACCGCTCCACCGGCACACTCGCCGCGCAAAACCATGTTTTGCAACCGCTCAATACCGGCACATCCGATGTTCTGACCTGGTCGGTCTCGACCAATGGAGCGGGGATCAGCACTTCTGCCGCCAGCGGATCAACGCCAGACCAACAGGTGACAGTGGGCGTGAAAAACCCTGCTTCACTAAGCGCCGGCACCTACTCGGGCACGGTCACCATCACCGTTACCAGCCCAAGCGACGTGAGTGGCTCGCCGGTGAGCATACCGGTCACGCTGACGGTGGTAAACGCCCTGGAAAATTCAGTCTTCCTTCCGGCGCTGCGGCGTTAACCAACATAAGCTACAATTGGGGTATCTTAATCCAGGAGCGCATCCTTGGAAGTCATACCCCTTTCACCATTGCAACGCTCGGTCGCCAACCGCGAACCTATCGGCCGCCTCTTCGTCGAAGGCCCGGCCGGCAGCGGCAAAACGACGGCAGCCATCGCCTGGCTTGACCAACTGCTTCGATCGGGAATCCCCGCCGATCAGGTGCTCATCCTGACGCCGCAGCGCACGCTGGCGCAGCCGTATTACCAGGCGGTTCACCAGCCCGATCTACCGGCCGGCAGCCTGCCCACCATCCAAACGCTCAACGGCCTTGCCCAGCGCATGGTGCTGCTTTTCTGGCCCATTGTCGCGCGCGAGGCCGGGTTCGCACGCCCCGCGCAGGCACCGGTCTTCCTCACCGCCGAAACTGCGCAATTCTACATGGCGCAGGTGGTGCAGCCGCTGAAAGAGGAAGGCTATTTCCGCGACATCACGATCGACGATAACCGCCTTTACAGCCAGATCCTGGATAATTTGAACAAAGCCGCCTTTGTGGGCTTTGATCATACCGAACTGGCCGAACGATTGAAGGCTTCGTGGGTGGGCAAGCCTGCCCAGCTTCAAATTTACGATCAGGCCCAGGATTGCGCCAACCGTTTCCGCGCCTTCTGCCTGGAGAACAATCTGCTGGACTTCTCGCTGCAGATGGAATTATTTTCCCGCCATTTGTGGCCGTCTTTCCTGGTGCAAACCTATTTAAAACGCACCTACCAGCACTTGATCTACGACAACATCGAGGAGGATGTGCCCGCCGTGCACGACATCCTGCGGGAATGGCTGCCTTCCTTCCAATCCGCGTTACTCATTGCGGACAGCGACGGCGGCTACCGGGCTTTCCTGGGCGCGGATGTGGAAAGCGCCGCGAGCCTGGCCCAAACCTGCGAGCAGCACATCCAGTTCACCGGCTCGTATGTCGAAAACGAGAAATTATCCATGCTTTCTGCTTACCTGACCGATGCGCTCCTGCGGCGCGCCTATCAACCCAGCCCTGCCGTCGAGCAGGCCCACCAGATCCACTTCGAACGGTTTTATCCCACGATGGTCGATTGGATTGGCGCAAGCATCGAAACGCTGGTGCGGGCCGACGGCCTGCAAGCGGGTCATATCGCCGTGTTGGCGCCGTTTGTCTCCGATTCTCTGCGGTTCTCGCTCATGTCCAACCTGGAAAACCGCGGCATCCCGGTTCGCTCGCACCGGCCTTCGCGATCGCTGCGCGACGAGCCGGCGGCGCGCTGCCTGCTCACCCTGGCCAAACTGGCCCATCCCCAGTGGGAGCTGCCCCTCAACCGTCAGGAGATCCGCCAGATGCTCATGCTGGCAATCGGCAATTTGGACCTGGTTCGGGCCGATTTGAGCGCACAGACGCTATTTTCACCGCGCAAACCGAAAGATGGTCTGGCCTCCTTTGATCTCCTCGTGCCCGCCATGCAAGAGCGCATTACCCACCGGGTGGGCGAAAAGCTCGAAATTCTGCGCGCCTGGCTGCGCGACTATCAGGCCGAACCGCAACCCCTGGACGGCTTCCTGGCGCGGATTTTTGGCGAACTGCTGACCCAGCCCGGCTTTGGGTTTGCCAAGGACCTCGAAGCAGCCGCGGTGACCGCCCGCCTGGTCGAATCGGTGCAAAAATTTCGCCGCGTCACCTCGAACGAAGATGCCGGCAAGCTCTACCTGGAAATGATTGCGGGCGGCGTGATTGCCGCGCAATCACCGCAGGCCTGGGAGGAAATCGGCCGCACGGATGCCGTGTTAATCTCCCCCGCGCACACCTTCCTGATGGTCAACCGCCCGGTTCAGGTTCAATTCTGGTTGGATGCCGGCAGCCTGAACTGGTGGCAGCGCTTGATGCAGCCGCTGACCCACCCGCACGTGCTCAGCCGCCGCTGGCCCGAAGGGCGCAAATGGACCGACGCCGACGAATACGCCGCCAACCAGGAATCGCTGGCGCGCCTGGTGCGCGGATTGTTGCGGCGCTGCAGCGGGCGGGTGGTGGTGTGCAGCGTCACGCTCAACGAACGCGGCGATGAAGAACACGGGCCTCTGTTGCAGGCTTTCCAATCGCTGCGCCGGCGGTTGAACCTGACGGAGGAGGCGGCATGAACGGATTACGCCCCGCACAGGAAGAAATTGTCGCCTATCCGGGCGGCAAAATGGGCGTTTCGGCCGTGCCCGGCAGCGGCAAAACCTTCACGCTTTCCTACCTGGCCGCCCGACTGATCGAGCAGGCCGACCTCTTTGACGATCAGGAGATCCTGGTTGTAACGTTGGTCAACTCCGCGGTGGATAACTTCTCCACCCGCATCTCAGCCTTCCTGAAGGAGAAGAAACTCATCCCCAACCTGGGATACCGCATTCGCACGCTGCACGGCCTGGCGCATGATATCGTCCGCGAGCGGCCCGACCTGGTCGGCCTCTCTGACCGGTTCTCCATCGTTGACGAACGCGATTCGCAGGAAAAGATGGATGCAGCTGTGACAAGCTGGCTGCGCATCCACCCTGAGTTCATCACCGATTGGACTGCGCCAGAAGTGGATCTGGAGTCGGACCGGTTCATTCAAAAGCAATGGTTCGATCTCGCCAACAGCCTGGCGCGCAGCTTCATCCGCCAGTGCAAGGACCTGCAGCTCACCCCGGCTGACCTGCAACAGAAATTGAAGCAGCTTCAGTCCCCGCATCCCCTGCTGCAATTTGGTGCAGATGTGTATGCCGATTATCAGCGTTCGCTCAATTACAGCTCCGCCATCGATTTTTCCGATCTGATCCGCCTGGCGCTGCAGGCGCTGCAGGCCGACCCGGAGTACCTGCGCCGCCTGCACTACCGCTGGCCTTACATCCTGGAGGACGAAGCCCAGGACAGCAGCAGCCTGCAGGAACAGATTCTTCGACTGCTGGTGGGCTCGGACGGCAACTGGGTGCGAGTTGGCGACCCCAACCAGGCCATCTATGAAACCTTCACCACAGCCAGCCCGCGCTTTCTGCGCGATTTCCTGCGCGAACCCGGCGTGACCGCCCGCAGCCTGCCCAATTCGGGCCGCTCAACCTGCAGCATCATTAACCTGGCCAACACGCTGATCCAATGGACCAACGCCGCTCACCCGGTAGACGAACTGCGCGACGCGCTCACCCGGCCGCTCATCCAACCCACCCCACCTGGCGATCCCCAGCCCAATCCGCCTGACGACCCGGAGGGGATTTTCCTGTCGGGTCAGGCCTACGAGGCTGAAAAGGAAATTGACACCGTCGCCCGTTCGATTAAACGTTGGCTGCCCGATCATGCCGATTGGACCGTGGCTGTGTTGACCTCGCGCAACGAACGCGGCGCGAAGATCGTCGAAGCCCTCAAGAAGCACGAGGTGCCCTACGTCGAACTGCTGCAAAGCAGCCAATCCACCCGCCAAACCGCGGATGTTCTGGCCGCCTGCCTGCGCTGCCTGGCCGACCCAGGTTCGTCCGCCAAACTCCAGGACGTGCTGAAAAAGCTGGGACGGATCGCCGCCGGCGACAATAAAGAGGCCAGCGCGCAATTCCGCGCAGCGGCCGCCCTGTTGGAACGCTGCCCGCGTCTGGAGGATTACCTTGCACCGCTCCCCGGCGCCGACTGGTTGGCCGGCCTGCCCGCGGGGCAGGTGGCGCCCCGGGTGCTCCAGATCCTGGAAGATTTCCGCGTGCAGATCGCGCGCTGGCACAAAGCCACCCTGCTGCCGGTGGATCAACTCTTACTGACCCTCAGCCAGGAACTCTTCGTCAACCCGGCGGACCTGGCGCTGGCGCACAAATTGGCGTTGGTGATGGAACGCGCGGCAATTTCGCACCCTGAATGGCAATTGGTCGAATTCGCCGAAGAGCTTTCCAGCGTGGCACGCAATGAACGCCGCCTGCCCGGATTCAGCGAGGAAGATACCGGCTTTGACCCGGAACGCTATAAAGGCCAGGTGGTGGTGGCCACCCTGCACAAGGCCAAAGGGCTGGAATGGGACCGCGTGTACCTGCTTTCAGCCAACAACTATGATTTTCCCTCCGCCCAGCCATACGACAATTACATCGCGGAAAAATGGTTCGTGCGCGGACGGTTGAATCTGGAAGCAGAAGCCCTCGAACGGCTCAAGGCGCTCGCCCGCGACGACCTGCAGGGCGTCCACATGGAGGACGGTCCTGCCACGCAGGCTGCCCGCATGGAGTATTCTGCCGAGCGGCTGCGCGTGCTCTACGTGGGCATCACCCGCGCCCGGCGCGAGCTGGTGGTCACCTGGAACACCGGCCGGCGCGGCGAATCGCAACAGGCGCTGCCCATCATCGCCCTGCAATCCGGTTGGAAAGGAAATCCTTGATGCCGCTCCCCTCTGATTTTGTCTTCAGCCAGCACAACCTGCAGGATTACCTGGATTGCCCGCGCCGCTTCCAGTTGCGCCACCTCGAGCGCATGGCCTGGCCGGCCGTGCAATCCGAACCCATCCTGGAGCAGGAACGTCACATGCAGCTCGGTGAGCAATTCCATCGCCTGGTGCAGCAACACCAGCTTGGCCTGCCGGTTGAAATCCTGGAAGAATCCGCCGGCAGCGACCCGAATCTGCAAACCTGGTGGCAGGCCTACCTGCGCCACCCGCAAACCGAACTGCCCCCGCTGCGCAAACCCGAATTTACGCTGGCGGCTCAATTTGCCGGGTTCCGCCTGCTGGCAAAGTACGACCTGCTGGCCGTCGATCCCGGCAAGCGGGCCGTGATTGTCGATTGGAAAACCAACCGCCGGCGCACCCCTACTGCCCGGTTGCGCGAACGCGTTCAGACCCGTTTATATCCGTTCCTGCTGGCCCTGGCCGGTGCGCAATTGAACGGCGGCGAAGCCTGGCAGCCGGATCAAATCGAGATGATCTACTGGTTCACCGCCGAGCCTGACAACCCGCAGGTGTTTCCATATTCGGAAAAACAGTACCGGTCGGATGAAAAGCTGCTGCGGGCCTGGATCGATGCCATCGTGCGCAGCGCGGACCAGCCCATGCTGATGACCGCCGACCAGGAACACCAATGCCCCCTGTGCAACTACCGCTCGTTTTGTGAGCGCGGCCAGCGGGCAGGCGCCTGGGAGGATGGCGACGGCGATGTTACTGATGAAGGCGACCTGTCCTCAATCGATTTCGATTTTCACGAAATCGAAGAAATCGAATTCTAGCCGACATGACTCTTCCCGTGGATTTGCTGCAATGGATTGAACCCGGCCCGCTGGAACCGCCGGACTGGGCGCTGGAGGTATCCGGCGGCAACCGACTGGTCGCTCAAACGTTGATCCGCCGCGGACTGTCCTCGCGGGAGGAAGCCCTGGCATTCCTGTCCGCCTCTGCCTACGCCCCCGCGGACGCATTTGAACTGCCGGATATGGAACAGGCGGTGCTGCGAATTGAACGCGCGCTGGCCCAGCACGAACGCATTGGCGTCTGGGGCGATTTCGACGTCGACGGGCAATCGGCCACGGCGCTGCTGGTTTCGGCGCTGCGCCGTTTGAACGCCGACGTGGTCTATTACATCCCCGTCCGCGCGCGCGAATCGCACGGCATCCAGCTCGCCAGCCTGCAAACGTTCCTGCGCCAGGGCGTTCAACTTCTGCTAACCTGCGATACCGGCATCACCGCGCACGAATCCATTGACTATGCGCAAAAACAAGGTGTGGATGTGATCGTCACCGACCATCACACCCTTCCAGAGACCTTGCCATCCGCGCATGCCGTGGTCAATTCGCAGCGGGTCAATCCCCAACATCCGCTCTACACGTTGTGCGGCGTGGGCACCGCCTTCAAACTGATTGAAGCCCTGTTCACCCGCGCGGGACTGAGCCGCGAACTGACCCAATACACCGACCTGGCGGCGTTGGGATCGGTGGCTGACCTGGCCCTGCTGCGCGGCGAAACCCGCTACCTGGTGCAGCGCGGATTGGAGCAAATGCGCGCGGCCATCCGACCGGCGCTGCGTGCCATGCTGGCACAGGCCAATGTGGAGGGCAATTACCTGTCCGCATCCCATATCGGCTTCGTCCTCGGTCCGCGCCTCAACGCCGTCGGCCGCCTGGAAGATGCCAACCCGATGGTTGACTTCCTGACCAGCAGCGATCCATCTCTGGTCAACGTCACCGCGGCCCGATTGGAGGGCTTGAATTCGCGCCGCAAACTGCTCACCGATCAGGTCTTCCAGGCTGCCCGGGCCGAGGTGGAACGCAATCCAGCCCTGCTACGCGAACCCGCATTGGTACTGGCGCATCCCAAATGGCCCGCCGGCGTGATCGGCATTGTGGCCAACCGGCTGGTCGAACTGTATCACCGGCCGGCCATCCTGTTCAGCGCGCCCGAAGGCCAACTGGCGCGCGGATCGGCGCGCTCGATGGAGGGTATCAATATCACCAAGGCCATCGCGGCCTGCGGTGAGCTGGTAGCCGGGTTTGGTGGGCACCGCATGGCCGCCGGCCTGGGCGTGCGCCCCGAGAACCTGGTCGCCTTCCACCGACGGCTCAACCGCGCCATCCTGGCGCAGACCGGCGGCGAGCCGGTGTTCAGGCAATTGGTGGTGGATGCCTTCCTCGAGTTGCCGGAGATCGACCTGCCGCTGGTCGAAGCCCTGGAACAGCTCGCGCCGTTTGGCCCCGGCAATCCACCGCTCACCTTCGCCACCCGCAACCTGCACATCGCCAGCGAAACGACGGTGGGCCGCACCGGCGAACACGTGCAATTAATCGTCGAAGCGCCGGATGGCGCCACCCGGCGGGTGATCTGGTGGCAGGGCGGCGGCTCGCCGCGCCCCGAAGACGCGTTTGACCTGGCGTATACCTTGAGCGCATCCAATTACCGCGGGCAGCCGCAGGTGCAAATGGAGTGGCTGCATGCCCGCCCGATCGAACGCCAGAAGCCGGTTGAGTTCCAATCGCCGGGCAAAACCTATCAAATCGAAGATCGGCGCGATGCCATCGACCCGGAACAGGCCTTGAACGACATCCTGCAGCACCGCGAGGCTGCCGTGTGGGCGGAAGGCAGCGAAGCAAAGGGGAAAGGATCGGGTCGCCATCAGTTGCACCCGGCAGCCGAACTGGTCATCTTCACCAGCCCGCCCGGCCCGGCGGAACTGGCCGCTGCCCTGGAAATGGTGCGCCCGGAAAAAGTGACCCTGATGGCGTACCCAGCCGCCGATGATGCGCCGGAGGCCTTTCTGCGCCGGCTGGCAGGCCTGGCAGCCTTTGCCATCAACCGGCGTGAAGGTAGGGCTGATCTGACTGCGCTGGCTGCCGCTACGGCCCAACGCGAGTCCACCGTACGCGCCGGCCTGGACTGGCTGGCAGCGCGGGGAGATATCACCTGCCGGTTCAGCGGCGCCAACCAGGTGCAGTTTGCCAGCGGCGGCGAAATGGATACCGCCGCGGGTCTGGCGGCCATGCGGCGCGTGGTCATCCTGCTGGATGAAACCGCCGCCTACCGCGCCTATTACCGCCGCGCGGACGCGAACTGGCTGTTATCGCACGCTGCTCCGCCCGCCTCAAAAACCAGGAGGTGAAACCCAATGGAAAAAATTCTGCACTGGGGGTTGCTGGGAACGGCCCGCATCAACAAAGCCCTGATCCCATCCTTGCGGATTTCCAGGCGCAACCGGCGGGCCGCGGTTGCCTCAAGGTCGCTGGAGAAGGCGCAGGAGTACGCCCAGGAATGGAACATCCC
>CALMIB010000411.1 GCA_937863945.1 uncultured Longilinea sp. | reverse complement strand
TTTCCCACGTACAAGAATGACACTTCCATCCGGCCGATCAACAGCCGCAGCCTGGAAGTGACGCCCTATGATACGCTGAAACTGCTGCTCAACACGATGGGCGGCGAAAGTTGGGACAAAAGCGGCAGCGGCGTGTATTATGAATTTGAGGTGCCGCAGGACGGCATGTACAACATCACCCTGCGCGCGCTGCAAAACTATAAGAACAATTTCACCGTATTCCGAAAAATCACCATCGATGGCCAACTGCCGTACGACGAACTGGATCAAATTCCGTTCCCATCGTCCACGCAGTGGTCCAACATCACCCTGGGCGGTGACGAGCCGTTCAAAATATACCTGACGCGGGGTAAACACACCCTGGGCATTGAAGCCAACGACGCGCCTTACTATTCGGCCATTGAGAAAATCAAAAAGGTATTGATCGACATCAACGTGCTGTCGTTGGAGATCAAAAAACTCACCGGCAATCAGTCGGATCAGTTCAAGGAATGGGTCATCTCCGATTACATCCCGGATATTCAGGACCGGCTGCTGGCCATCGCGGATGACCTGGATCAAGATTTGCAGGTGTTGAAATCGATCAACCAGGGCGGCGGCTCGCAGGAGGTGCTTTCCTACCAGATGGCGATCGACAACATCCGCTTTTTGGCCGCCGACCCCGACAAAATTCCATCGCGGATGAACCGGTTCTCCGAAGGCTCTGGCTCGGCTGCCCAGTTGCTGGGCAACGTGCTGCCGCTGCTGCAGGGCCAGCCGCTGGCGCTGGACAAAGTGTACATCCACTCGCCCGACTCGGCCCCCGGGCAGGTGCAGGTGCCGTTTGTGACCTCGCTGGTTGACGGCACCCGGCGCTTTTTCTATTCGTTCCGACCGAACCCGTACCAGTCCATCGGCGCGGCGGAGGATGAAATTGAGGTGTGGGTCAACCGGCCGCGGCAATACGTCGATCTGCTGCAAACGATGACGGACGAGCGCTTTACGCCGGAGACCGGCATCCGCGTCAAATTTTCGATCATGCCCAACGAATCCAAGCTGATTCTGGCCAACGCGGCCGGCATCCAGCCGGACGTGGCCCTGGGGGTGAGCACCAACCAGCCCTATGAGCTGGCCATCCGCAACGCGCTCAAAGACCTGCGCAGCTTCCCCGATTTTGACTCTTTCATCCGCATTTACTCGCCAGGCTCGCTGCTCAGTTACATTATCAACGATTCGGTCTATGCCATTCCTGAAACGCAGGACTTCTGGGTGACCTTCTATCGCAAAGACATCATGGAGTCGCTGGGCATTCCCATCCCGCGTACCTGGAACGAAGTGATTGAAATTCTGCCGGAGTTGCAGCGGCAGGGGATGAACTACAACACGCCGCTTTCCAGCGGCAGCGGCTCCAAGCCCTACCTGATGACCGCGCCTTATATTTTCAATTACGGCGCAAAACTGTACAGCGACGACGGCTTTGAAACCGGCCTGGGCAGCGACGAGGCCATTCAGGCGATCAAGTTCATGGCCGAAAGCTTCACCATCTACGGCATGCCGCTGACCACCTCGAACTTCTACGACAGTTTCCGCTACGGCAGCCTGCCGATCGGGGTATCCAACTTCGAGACCTACATCAAGCTGCTCACCGCCGCGCCGGAGATCGCCGGGCTGTGGGATATTGACCTGTACCCGGCCACAGTGCTGCCCGACGGCCGCGAGCTGCGCTATGCCACCGGCTCGGCGCAGGCCAGCATCATGTTCGCGGCCACCGATAAACCGGACGAATCCTGGGAATTTATGAAGTGGTGGATGTCCACCGAAACGCAGATCGACTTCCAGCAGCAGCTCATCCTCAATTACGGCCTGGAATACCTGTGGAACTCGGCCAACCTCGAAGCATTCCAGTACTCGCCGATTTCTGAAAAGCACCGCGCGGTGATCCTAGAGCAGTGGCAGTGGCTGCAAGAACCGGTCAAGCTGCCGGGCAGTTACATGCAGGAACGCGAGCTGAGCAACGCCTGGAACAAAATCGTCTTTGACGGCGTGAACCCGCGCGTGGCCATCGACGAGTCGATTATCATCATCAACCGTGAAATCACCCGCAAGATGGAAGAGTTTGGCTACCTGCAAAACGGGGTCAAGATGAAAGAATTCAGGATTCCCTCGATTGAAACTGTCGAGAACTGGATGGGCAAAAATGGTCAATAACAACATTCAGCGCGAATCGAAATTTAAACTCTGGCTCACCAAAGAGGGGAGCGCGTACGCTTTCGTTTCGGGGTATGCGCTGATGTTCATCATCTTCATCGTGGTGCCGGTGCTGGTGGCCGGGCTGCTCTCCTTCACGCAGTTTGATACCATCCAGTTCCCCAAGTTCATCGGCCTGAAGAACTATGTGACGCTGCTCACGCAGGACGACATCTTTATGAAGTACGTCCTGCCCAATACGATTGAATTCGCGGTCATCGTCGGCCCGGGCGGCTACATCCTGTCGTTCATGCTGGCCTGGATGCTGGCGCAGTTACCCAAGCTGCCGCGCACCATCCTGGCGCTCATTCTTTACTCGCCTTCAATGACTTCGGGCGTGGCCATGTCGGTGGTGTGGTTGACCATCTTCAGTGGCGATCAAAACGGCTACCTCAACAGCCTGATGCTCAATTACAACCTGATCCAGGAACCCATCCAATGGTTGCAATCACCGCAGTACCTGATGCCGATCATGATCATCGTCACGCTGTGGAGCAGCATGGGGGTGGGCTTCCTGGCCATGCTGGCCGGCATCCTGGAGATCAACCCGGAGATGTACGAGGCCGGCTCGCTGGATGGAATCAGCAACCGCTTCCAGGAGATCATCTACATCACCATCCCGTCGATGCGGCCGCAAATGCTGTTCGGCGCGGTGATGGCCATCGTCGCCACCTTCCAGGCCGGCGCCATTGGGGTCACGCTTTCGGGCGCCAACCCCACGCCGCAATACGCCGGGCAGTTGATTGTCAACCACATTGAAGACTACGGCTTCTTGCGCTACGAGATGGGCTATGCGGCCGCGGTTTCGGTGGTGCTGCTGTTGATGGTGCTGCTCTTCGCCAGGGTTGCCAACAACCTGTTCGGCAGCAACGATTAGGTGAGACCATGAGCATATTCAAACCCAAACGACACTCCGGGATCCATTACAGCGGCATCAACCCCAAGGGGTACCACCCCAGCCAGCTCAAGTTTTACGTGATTCTGCTGCCGCTGGTGCTGTTCATGCTGCTGCCGATGGCATTCATCTTTTCGCACGCCTTCAAGCCGCCCGATGAGCTGTTCGCCTACCCGCCGCGCTTCTTCGTCATCAATCCCACCTTCAAGAACTTCATTGACCTGTTCTCGAAGATGTCCAGCTCGGGCGTGCCGGTCAGCCGTTACCTGTTCAACAGCATCATCATCACCGGGGTGACCATCGCCGCCTCCATCCTGGTATCCTCCACCGCGGCCTACGCGCTTTCCAAAAAACGTTTCAAACTGAAGAAGACCTTATTTGCCATCAACACCGTGGCGCTCATGTTCGTGCCCATCGCGGTCACCATCCCACGCTTTCTCATCATCGAACAAATAGGGCTGATGGATACCTTCTGGGTGCACGTGCTGCCGGCGCTGGCCATGCCGGTGGGGCTGTTCCTGATCAAGCAGTTTATTGACGGCATCCCCGATGAGATCATCGAAGCTGCCCGCATCGACGGCGCCAACGATTTGTATATCTATTTCCAGATCATCCTGCCAATGATCAAACCGGCCATCGCCACCATTGCCATCCTCACCTTCCAGGCCACCTGGAATAACGCGGATACCTCCTCCCTGTTCATCAACGATGAAAGCCTGAAAACCTTTGCGTTTTACCTCACCACCCTCACCTCCACCACCGCCGGCGCGAACGCCGTGGCCGGCCAGGGAATCGCCGCGGCAGCCTCATTGATCACGTTTTTGCCCAACCTGATCATCTTCATCTTCTTGCAGAGTCAGGTGATGAGCACTATGTCACATTCGGGGCTCAAATGATGAAAAAGTTGCTTCTGCTCCTTACGGTCGCAGCCGTTCTGGCGCTGACCCCCTACCAGGCCAGTGCGGATTCTCCCTATACCACCTGGGCGCAGGGGCCGGGCGGCTGGCTGACCATGACCCAGGATGCCTACAGCCCGGCCGCGGAGGTGGATTTGCCCATCTCGGCTGCCGAGGAGATGGTGGTGATGCCGGACGGCACGCTGTACATCGCCGACACCGGTAACGGGCGGATTGTCCGGCTGGAAAATTTCGAGATTGTGGCCACTTATGGTGAAGATGTTCTCGAAGGGCCGACCGGGCTGTTCGTGGATGAGGACGGCGTGCTGTATGTGGCCGACGCGAAGCTCAACAAGGTTTTCATTTTTGACGCGGACGGCACGCTGCTCAAAGAGATCGGGCGGCCGACCGAGCCGCTGTTTGGCAAGAACCGTGATTTTCTGCCGCGCAAAATCGCCGTGGATGCCCGCAAAAACCTGTACGTGATCAGCGAAGGCTCGGTGGATGGCATCGTCCAGCTCAACACCAATGGTAATTTTATCGGCTACTTCGGCGCCAACACGGCCAGCATGTCGTTCAAGATGATCGCGCAGCGGCTGTTTTTGACCAAAGAGCAGCTCGACCAGTTCGTCAAAAATGAGGCGGCCTCGCCTTCCAATATCGCCATCGACCACCAATCCATGGTCTATACCATCACGGCCGGCACCGACGGCTCGAAAAGCATCCGCAAATTCACCGTCGCCGGCAAGAATATCTTCCCGGAAACCTTCGGATCGACCACTTTCCGTGACATTGATGTCAGCGATACCGGGCTGGTGCTGGCGGTGGACGCGAACGGGCGCATTTACGAGTACGACCTGAACGGGACGATGCTGTTCGTCTTCGGCGCGCAGGATAACGGCGAACAGCGCCTGGGCATGCTGCGCAACCCGACGGCCATCGTGCGCTATGGCGAATTCATCTATGTGCTGGACAAGGACAAGAACGCCGTGGTCACCTATCAAACCACGGCCCTGGCCCGGCAGGTGCACGACGGCATTAACCTGTACATGGAAGGCTATTACAAGGAAGCCAAGCCGTATTTCGAGCAGGTGTTGAGCGCCAATGGGTCTTACATTATGGCGTATCAGGCCATTGCGGATGCCTACTACAAGGACCGCAACTACACCGAAGCGCTGACCGCCTACCGCTACGCTGAGGACCGCAACGGCTATTCGCAGGCCTACTGGGAGCTGCGCAACCAGGCCTTGCAGCGCTCACTCACCTCGGCCATCCTGTGGATCGGCGGGCTGTGGCTGGCCTCGGTGGTGGTCGGGCGGCTGGATAAGCGCTACCACTGGCTGGATCCGGCGCGCAACTGGCTGCGCGGGCTGACCCGCTTCAAGCTGATCGACGATTTCGTCTTCATGTTCCGGTTCATCAAGCAACCTGCCGACAGCTTCTATTACATCAAAAAGAAAGAGCGCGGCAGCCTGCTGTTTGCCGGAATCATCTACGTTTGGGTAGTGGCGGTACGCGTGCTCAGCCTGTACTTGACCGGCTTTGTCTTCAACCCCTTCCCGGACGTGGCCTTTATCCCGGTGGGCAACGAGATTGTGATGACGCTGCTGTTGATCGCCCTGTGGAACGCGGCCAACTACCTGATCTCGACCATCAGCGACGGCGAAGGGCGCGTGCGCGACGTGGTCATCGGCAGCGCTTACAGTCTGTTCCCCTATGCGCTGTTCGTGCTTCCCATTGCCCTGCTGACGAACGTTTTAACGCTCAATGAGACGTTCCTCTATTCGTTCTCGATGAACATCGTGTGGTTCTGGATGGGCCTGATGCTGTTTATCATGGTCAAAGAGATCCATAACTATTCCTTCTGGGAGACGGTGCGCAATGTGCTCATCACCATCTTCACCATGGGGCTGTTCGTCCTGACCGGCTACATCCTTTACGTGTTGTTTACCCAGTTGTTTGATTTTGTGTCGGCGATTTTCCAGGAGGTCAGGCTGCGTGGCTAAAAAACGTTCATTCCTCCAGGTTTTGATTGCGCTCCTGCTGGTTCTGGGGTTTATCACCGGCCCGCAGGCCGTCAAGGCGCAGGGCGGATCGCAGGCGCGGCGCCCTGCCGGATCCTTGGGCCAGGAAATCCCGGCCACGTACGAACTGGTGGGCGAGAATGATAACTTCCAGTTGTACGCCAACCGGTCTTCGCTGGCGTTCAAGGTGGTGGACCGGCGCAGCGGCTACGTGTGGCATTCCAACCTTGACGAGAAGATCGACGGCGACCGGCTCAACCGCACCTGGATGGCGTTTGCCTCCAGCGGCATCAGCATCGACTACCTGGATGAAAAAGCCGGCTCCGAACGGTTATCCATCACCAATTCCGAGCCGGTCATCCAGTTCAACCCCACCGGGCAAGGGTTTGAGGCCCAGGTCACCTTCCCTGATCCATCCATCACCCTGCTGCTGCGCGTTACGCTCGAGGATGCCGGCGTCGGCGTCGAAATTCCCTTCGATGGCATCCAGGAGGCTGACGCAGCCTTCAAGCTGGGGCAGGTGTACGTTTACCCGTTCCTGGGCTACACCCGCGAAGCCGTCACGCCGGGGTATATGTTCATCCCGGACGGCTCCGGCAGCCTGATCCGTTTTGCCGAGACGACCAAGGCCACCAATATGTATTATGGGCGCTATTACGGCGCCGACCTGGGCATGCTGGCCGAGATGCCCTACGACCCGATGATCAACCGGCCGATGCGCATTTCTGTGCCGGTGTATGGCATGGTCCACGGTGAAAAAGAGCACGGCTACATTGCCATCGTTGAAAAAGGGGCGTCCTACGGCGAGCTTCAGGCGCACCCGGCCGGGATTATCACCAACTTTAATTTCATTTACAACATGTTTGTTTACAACCAGAGTTACTTTCAGGCCACCAACCGTTCGGGGGCGGGGGTAACCACGGTGCAACAAAACACCAACGTCTTTGACGTCAAAATCCATTACCGCTTCCTGACCGGCGAGGACAGCGATTACGTTGGTATGGCGCGCAGCTATCAAAAATACCTGGTCGAGCAGGGACAATTGAAGGAAGTGGATGATGCCGGCGGCGATATCGGCATCAAACTAGAATTCCTGGGCGGCGAAAAAGAGAAGGTCCTGTTCTGGTGGCGGCTGATTCCGATGACAACGGTGGAGCAGATGGCGGCCATCCTGGAAGCCCTGCAGGTCAGGAACCCGGACGTGGTGTATTACGGCTGGCAGCCCCTGGGCGCGTCCAGCATGCCGCCCACCTCGCTGAAAATCGACCGCGGGCTGGGCAGCCTGGAACAGCTTCGCGAGCTGGCGGAAAAGGTGCAGTCGCAGGGCGGCAATTTCGCGCTGTACCTGAATCCACAGGCCGCGCTTTACCAGGAGGGCGGCTACTCGCCACGCTACGATCTGGCGATGGCGATCACCAACGTTAACATGATTGGCTACAACCGCTACACGGTCAACTATTATCTCAATTTTGACGCGATCAACCAGCGCTTCTCCCGCCTGAACGCGGACGTGGTTTCAGAGCTCAACGCCGGGCTGGCCCTGGACGGGATCGGGACGACGCTGTACAGCGATTTCAAAGCTGGCAACTTCCTCAACCGCGAGCAGGCCATCGCCCGCTACCGCTCGCTGATGGAGGCCAACCCGGGGAGCAAGGCTTTCTATATGCCAAACGATTACCTGTTCGGCTATATGGACGCCTATTACGACATGCCGCTCTCGAACAACGGCTACATCTACACCAGCGACTCGGTGCCCTTCCTCCAGATCGTCCTCTCGGGGTACGTGCCCTATTACGGCCCGGCGATGAATTTCTCTTCTGACCCGCAGACCGACCTGTTGCGGCACGTGGATTACGGCGTTTACCCTTCCTTCTTTCTCACCCAGGAAGTGACCGGCAAGATCATCAACACGCTTTCAAGCTGGCTGTACACCTCATCGTACGACCAGTGGGGCGACGACATCAACCAGACTTACCAGTGGCTGAACGCGCTGCTGGGGCCGGTGAAAGGCCAGAGCATCGTCGCCCGCGAAGAACTGGCGGCCGGGGTGGTGGCCGTCACCTATGAAAATGGCAAACAAATCCTGGTCAACTACACCGATCAACCCTACAATGCGGGCGAAACGGTGGTGAACGCGAAGGATGCCATCATCCGGGAGGTGGTACCGTGACCGAACGCAAACCTCTCCACTTTCGGGGAATTGGATTACGCGCGCGCGAGAATCTCTACGGGTACGGATTCATCCTCCTGTGGCTCATCGGGTTCGCCGTCTTCACCGTGGTTCCGCTGGTGCAGACTTTTTTCTTCAGCCTGAACCAGGTCACAGTCACGGCCACCGGCATCGACCTGCTGCCGGTCCAATGGGCCAACTATACGCGTGCCCTGGTCACCGACCCAAATTTCGTGGAACTACTGATCGAATATGCCATTGAAACGCTGGTTTCGGTGCCCATCGTGATCATCTTTTCGATGATTATCGCCATGTTCCTGAACCTGAAGTTCAGGTTTAAAGGCTTTTTCCGCACCATCTTCTTCCTGCCCGTGGTCATCACCAGCGGACCAGTCATCCAGGAGTTGACCGCCCAGGGAGCCACTTCGGTGCCGGGCGTTGCCAGCACGGCGGCGCTGACCGAGTTCCTGGCCCAGTTACCCGGCTACCTGCGCAGCCCGGTGGAATACCTGCTGACCTCTTTCATCCTGATCCTGTGGTTCTCCGGCGTGCAAATCCTGATTTATCTTTCCAGCCTGCAGAAGATCGACAAAAGCGTGTACGAAGCCGCCTCGATCGATGGGGCTTCGGCGTGGGAATCCTTCTGGAAAATCACGCTGCCCTCGCTTTCGACCACCACCCTCATCAACGCGGCGTACACCATCATCACCCTGTCGCATTTCTCAGAAAACAAGGTGATCAAGTACATCTACAGCCAGACCTATGCCGTGCAGGGCGGCATCGGGTACTCCAGCGCGATGTCATTCCTGTATTTCTTTGTTCTGCTGTTGCTGCTGGCGGTCACATACCTGGTTCTATCCCCGCGCAGAGAACGGAGGTCCTGATGGAAGGCAACCTGATGATGAAAAAACCGGATCTGACCAAAATCAGAACTTTCCTTCTCGGCAGCCGCACCAGTTACGGCCTGGTCTTCAACGTGGTGCTGTATTTGCTGCTGGTGGCCATCGGCTTCGTGTATCTCTACCCGCTCCTGTTTATGTTCGTTACCAGCATGAAAAGCCCGACGGATTTGCTGAACCCGATGGTGCAGTGGGTGCCCACCGGCGTTTACCTGGGCAATTACGAAAAAGCCTTCCGCGTGCTGGATTATCCCACCACGCTGGTTTCTTCCATCCTGGTGAGCGTACTGCCCTCGCTGATCACGGCGGCGGTCTGTTCGCTGGTGGGGTACGGGTTGGCGCGCTACCGCTTTGCCGGCAAAACCATCGTCTTTGGCCTGATCCTGGCGACCTTTATCATCCCGGCGCAAAATACCGTCATCCCGCAGATGCTTACGTACAAGGAGCTGGGGCTGCTCGGCAACATCTTCGCGCTGCTTTTGCCGGCCATGTTCGGCCAGGGCTACCGCAGCGCGATCTTTATCCTGATCTTTTACCAGACCTTCCAATCGCTGCCGAAAGTGCTGGAAGAGGCGGCGCGCCTGGATGGGGCATCGGACCTGAAAATCTTCTTCCAGATTGCCCTGCCCGCCGCAGTGCCCGCCTTTATCATCACGATCATTTTTTCCATCGTGTGGTACTGGAATGAGACCTACCTGACGGTCATTTTCCTGGAGGGCGGCATTCAAACGCTGCCGATGCAGCTTGCCAAATTTACGCAAGCCTACGAGAACCTGTACCCGCCGGGCATGGTCAATATCTTCGACCGCCTGAACGAGGCGGTCAAGCTGGCAGGCACTTTCCTGAACATCCTGCCGCTGCTGGTGATGTACTTTGTGCTGCAAAAATGGTTCGTCGAATCGGTGGAGCGCTCGGGTGTCACCGGTGAATAGGCGCATCGCGGCGCTGGCCATTCTGGTGCTGTTCCTCACCGGCTGTGCGGCTCCGGCCGCCACGCCGGTAAAGGTTGAACCGACCCTGACCGTCGCGCCCGCCGCGACGCCGACACCCGCGCCCGCGACGACCGCCACCCAAACGCCTGCCAGCATCGATGAAATCATCGAGTGGGAGATGCGGGGCTCGTTTGATTTCTTCTGGGAGCGCGCCAACACGGAGGCAGGCAGCCCGGGCTACGGCCTGATCCGCGACCGCTACCCCGGCTCGGAGGGCATCGCCAGCATGGCCTCGGTTGGCTTCGGCCTGACCGCCTACCTGGTGGGCATCGAAAAAGGCTACATCACCCGCGAGCAGGGTCTGGACCGGGTGAGCCGCACGCTGGACACGCTGCTCTCGATGGAGCGCGAGGAGGGTTTTTACTACCACTTTGTTGACATGCAAACCGGCAAACGCGCATGGAACAGCGAAGTTTCCAGCATCGACACGGCGATCCTGTTGATGGGCGTGCTCTCGGCGGGCGAATACTTTGGCGGTGAGGTGGAAGCCAGGGCTCAACAGCTCTATGATGCGGTCAACTGGCCGTGGTTCATCGACCCTGAGCGCAAGATGTTTTACATGGCCTATCGACCGGAAAAGGGTTTCGAGGGCCACTGGGATTTTTACGCCGAACAGTTGATGCTGTACGTGCTGGCCGCCGGCTCGGACACCCATCCAACCGATGAGATGCCCTACTACGTATTCACGCGGCATTACGCCAAATACGGCGACGGCCAACCCTTCATCCATTCGTGGTTCGGTTCGCTCTTTACGTACCAGTTCAGCCACGCCTGGATCGATTTTCGCGGGCGCAGCGACAAGAAAGACGTGAACTGGTTTGACAACTCGGTGGCGGCCTCGCTGGCGCAAGTGAATTTCGCGGCCAATATGGATGAGAAATACACCACGCTGGGGCCGGACGCCTGGGGTTTGACCGCCTGCGACGGGCCGGACGGCTACAACGGCCTGTACGGCGCGCCGCCCTCGGGGTTTGACAACCAGCAGCACTTTATTGACGATACCGTCCCGCCCGCCGGGGCGATCGGCTCGATCATATTCGTCCCCGAGCCGGCGCAGCGGGCGATGCTGTATTACTATTCGTTGGATGCCCTGAAGGGTCCATATGGGTTCAAGGACGCCTTCAACCTGAGCAGGGATTGGTACGCCAGCGACGTCATCGGCATTGATAAGGGCATCAGTCTTTTGATGCTGGCAAATTACCAGGATGACATGATTTACAGGATCACCATGGAAAACAAGAACCTGTTGCAGGGGCTGGAACGCCTGCATATCCTTGAGAACTAGGGGCACGAACCAAATGATTACCATCAAGGATGTTGCCAATCAGGCAAAAGTCAGCATCACTACGGCTTCTTATGCCTTGAATGGCATCGGCACCATCAGCGCGGCCACCCGCCAGCGCGTTTTGCAGGCTGCCGAAGATCTAAACTATCACCCCAACGCCTTCGCGCGCAACCTCAAGAAGCGCAAGACGCATATCCTGGGCGTATTCATCACCCGTTTCAGCGGTTCGTTCTATGAAGATATTTTGGAAGGCATTCACGATGCCGTTTTGAAGACCGATTACGAGTTGATCGTGTGCCCCGAAAGCCGGTCAAAGCGCAATATCCTCGGGCAGCGCCAGGTGGACGGCGCGATTGTCTTCGACGTGAAGGTGAAAAACGAAACGATCATCAAGCTGGCTTCGAAGGGCTACCCGATCGTGGTGCTGGACCGCCGCCTGGATACCGATTACGTTTTTCCGCTGCTGCTGGACAACCAGTCGGGAGTGCGGCAGGTGTTCAATCACCTGTACGACCAGGGCAAGCGCAGGATCTCCTTTGTCGCCGGCGCCATGGATTCGCTCGACAACGCCGAACGCATGCAGGCGTTTTTGCAGGAGGGTTGCAAGCACGATCTGACCATCCCGGTGTATCAGGGCAACTTCACCGAGGAGTCGGGTTACGCCATTGCCCAGCAGATCATCGCCAGCCGCGATTTGCCCGAGGCGGTATTTTGCGCCAACGACCAGATGGCGGTCGGTTTTCTGCGGGCCATGAGCGAGCACCGGCTTGACGCGCCGCGCGATATTGCCGTGGTGGGCTTTGACGACGTGCTGATTTCCCGCTACACGCGCCCCAGCCTGTCCACGGTGGGAGCCTCGCGCCTGTTGTGGGGCTCGCTGGCCGCCAACTGGCTGATCGATTTTCTCGATAACGGCACGCCCTTCCCCGACTACCGCATTCCGGTCAACCTGGTTCCACGGGAATCGTCGGCTGTGCCGGTCGACACACCCACCCCCTGATCGAGGTAACAATGGACATCCAGGAAATACTCTCCGCTGAGCTGAAGGGCTCGGTCGATTTTTATCGGCAACATACCAACCTCGACCCGGCCAGCCCGGGTTACGGGTTGACCGTTGATTCCACCAAGAAGCCGCAACTCGCCTCGATTGCCTCGACCGGGTTCGCGCTGACCGCCTGGGTGATCGGGCACGCGCGTGGCTACCTCGATGCGCGGCAGGCGGTTGAAATCACGCGCGGCACGCTGCGCACGCTGAACGAGCGGGTCAGCCAGCACCGCGGGTTCTTCGCGCATTACCTCGACATGCACACCGGCCTGCGCCACAAAGCCAGCGAGTATTCGACCATCGACACGGCCCTCTGCCTGAACGGCGTGATCACCGCGGCGGCGTATTTTGAGGATGCTGAAATCCGCGACCTGGCGGGGCGCTTGCTGGAACGGGTGGATTGGAACTGGCTGGTGTTTGAACGCGGCGGCCGGACGCTCTTTCACATGGCCTACAACCCCGACCGGCACGGTGATTATGTCGAAGGCGAGCCCGGTTTCATCTCGCAATGGGACATGTCCGCCGAGCAGAAAATGATGTACCTGCAGGCCGCGCCGTACCTGCCGCCCGAAACCGCCCGCCGCCTGTACGCGGGTTTCGAGCGCGACACGGGTTCCTACAAAGGCCAGCCGGTCATCTACATCCCCGGCGGCAGCCTGTTCGCCTACCTGTACAGCGAGGCCTGGATGGATTTCGGCAGCTACCTGGACCCGGACGGCGTGGACTGGTTCGAAAACACACGCCGGGCGGCGCTGGCCAACCGCGCCTTTTGCATTGAGAATTCCAGCAGGTACAAAACCTATCACGCCAACAGTTGGGGGCTCAGCGCCGGCGACTGCCCGCGCGGCTACAGCGTTTATGGCAGCCCGCCCTGCCGGGGCAAGCCCTGGCATGACGGCACAGTGTCGATTTACGCCGCGCTGAGCTGCCTGCCCTTTCTCCCCACCGAGACGCTGGCGCTGGCCGATTACCTGTACCATCAGCAGCCGCGCACCTGGGGCGACTACGGCTTCTTTGACGCCTACAATCTGGATGTGTCGCCGGCCTGGTACAGCACCTCGCTGTACGGCATCGATAAGGGCTGTTCGATGATCCTGATCGAGAATCATCTGAGCGGATTGATCTGGAAGACCTACACCGGCAGCGACCTGATTCAAAAATCGCTGGCAGTATTGGGATATACCCAAAAACCAGGAGTTTAACTGATGAGCAATTTTACTGCAAAGAACGGCCAGTTCTGGCTGGACGGCCAACCTGTGTTGATCCAGGCGGGCGAGTTCCATTATTTCCGCACGCCCAGGGCCGAATGGCGCCAGCGCCTGGAATTGTTGAAGACAGCCGGTTTTAACGCGGTTGCTTCGTATATTCCCTGGCTGTGGCACCAGGTGGAGGACGGCGTCACCGACCTGGACGGCCACAGCCACCCGTTGCGCGATCTGGCCGGCTTTTTGGACCTGGCGGCGGAGATGGGCCTGTGGATCATCGCCCGGCCGGGGCCGTATATCAACGCCGAGACGATCAACGAAGGCATTCCGCCGTGGGTTTTCAGCCGCTATCCGCAGGTGGCGGTGGTCAACCGCGGCGAGCGCATCCAGGATTTTGTCAGTTACCAGCATCCCGACTACCTGGCCTGCGTGACCCGCTGGTACCGGGCGGTGTTCGAGGTGTTGACCCCGCGCCAGGTCACCCGCGGCGGCAAAATCATCCTGATGCAGCTCGACAACGAGATGGGCATGATCCAATGGGTGCGCAACATGCTGGATGTTAACCCGGACACGCTGGCGCGCATGGCAACCTACGTGCAGGTGCGCTACGGCGGCGCGGCCCAGGCGCGCTACCCCGGCGGGGCGCTGGCCGCCACGCTGCGGGATGCCCTGTGCACCCCGGCGCACCCCCGCGCGGCGCAGGCGTTGGAGGATTACAAGGATTTCTACCGCGGCTACCTGCGCGAGTACACCCAATTCCTGCGCGCAGAAGCGCGCGCCAACGGGCTGGAAGTGCCGGAGGTGATCAACATTCACGGCTTTGCCAACGGCGGCAAGACCTTCCCGATTGGCATCTCACAATTGATCGACGTGATGCGCATGGACGGCATGATCAGCGCCATCGACGTGTACCCGGCGGTGATCGGCGAGGGCAACTATCACCAATTGCTGCTGGTGAACGAGATGACCAAAGCGGTGCAGAACCCTGATCAGCCGCTCTTTTCCATCGAGTTCCAGGCGGGCGGCAATCAGGATCACAGCAACGGGCAGTCGTCTTTCAACGACCTCTACAGCCGGTTGTGCATCTCCAACGGCCTGCGCGCGGTCAACCATTACCTGTTCTGCGATGGCGAGAACCACCCGGTGCTCAGCCCGGTCAAGCGGCACGACTGGGGCCACCCGGTGCGCAAGGACGGCACGCTGCGCCGGCATTACTTCCGCTACCCGCAGCTTTCCAGCGCGCTGCACGCCTACGGCGCCGACCTGGTGCTGGCGCAACCCAAAACGGTCACCACCATCGGCTACCTGCTGGATTATTTCAAGACCGAGGTGCACAACGCCGCCACCAAACCGGCAACGGACATCATCACGCACCAGCGCGACACGGTGCTGTTTGATTTCCTGGCCCGCGGCCTGGCGCTCAGCCACCGGCCGTTTGACGCCATCGAACTGGCCAGCGGCCGGCTGGACCCGGCGCGCACGCCGCTGCTGTGGGTGATGATGGAAAAGCAGTGCGATGCCGCCACACAGCAAAAGCTGGTGGATTACGCGCTTGGCGGCGGCAAACTGGTGTTGGCCGGGCGCATGTGCGTGGAAGATTTCAGCGGCCGGCCCTGCACCCTCCTGAAGGATGCGCTGGACCTGCGCCAGATCGAAAGCGACGAGCCGTTCCGGCAGGCCGAGATCAACGCCTTCCAGTACGTGGATATCCCGGCCTCGTTTGTGGAGAGCTATACGGGCAGCTTCGACGAGGTGATTGCCTCGCGCGACGGCGGGCGCGTGGTGGGTTTCCTCAAGTCGCTGGGCGCGGGCAGGGTGATGGTGTTCGGCGCGGCCTTTGGCGCTTTCACGCTCGACGACGGCGACGTGGTCAACCAGATGGCGTTGAAGATGGACTGCCCGGCGCTTTTCGAGATGAGTGAGTGGGCGGATACGCGCCTGAGCGCAGGCGAGCGCGGCAGCTTCCTGTTCGTCAGCAACTACCAGGACGACCCGATCGCGACGGTGATCCGGCTGGGCGGCGAGCCGCTCTTCGGCGGGAACCCGGTTCGTCTGCCCGCCCGCCGCGGCGCGATTTTGCCGCTGGGCTGGCAGCTTGCGCCGGACGTGCGCGTGGAGTACGCCAGCGCGGAAATCCGCGAGGTGGTGCGCGAAGGCGAGACCATCACGCTGAAGGCTGCCCAGGAAGCGTTCGACGCTGAATTAACGCTGCGCGGCTACCGCTGCGCCAACGCGGCCACGGTCGAGCAGGGCGAAGATTTCGAGCGTGTCCGGCTGCACGCCGCGGATGGCAGGATCGTGCTGAGCCGGGCGTGAAGCCAGTTGCAAGTGCATGGAGATGATTTTCCGCCGCGCGGAGCGCATCCCGCGCGGCGGTTCGTTGTTATAATAAACAGCGCTGATGATTGTTCTGGCACCGGCAACCATCTGCGCGACAGAGGGAGATCATGAACAGTGAATGGAGCAAAACAACCCGTTACATCGCCGGCGTGATGCTGATTATCCTGGCGGTGTTCATCCTTTACCTGAGCCGTTCGGTTTTGTCGCTGCTGGTGATTGCCGCGTTGATCGCCGTGATTCTGCGGCCGCCGATGCTGTGGTTGCAGCGCAAAGCGCGCATGTCGCGCGGGCTGTCGGTCGCGCTGGTTTACCTGCTGGCCCTGATGGTCGTGCCGCTGCTGGTCACGCTGGCCATTCAGGCTGTGATCAATGCGGTCAATTTTTTTGCAGCCCTGAACTATCAAAGCATCCTGGCAAGCGTGATGGATTGGATGCGCACCACGCTGATTGCGCTCAAAGATTTGCAGTTTCCGACGGGCAATATGGACACGGCGATCGATCAACTGGCGGATTCTCTGTTGGCGCAGTTGGGCGATGAACCTTCAGCCGTGGTGCCGAGCGTGCCCTCGGCAGCCACCATCCTGCAATCGCTGGGCACCGCGTTGACCGCAACCTTCAAAACGGCGGCCGGCGTGGTGGGTTCGGTCGTGTCGCAGGTCACGCTTTTCATCTTTGTGATTCTTTCTTCCATTTATATTAACCTCAGCGCGCATACTTTTCATGATGGATTCATGCGCATCGTCCCGGAACGGTTCAAGGCGGAATTTACCATCCTGATCGCCCGCATTGAACGGCTGTGGGGCTCGTTTTTCCGCGGACAATTGACGCTGATGCTGGTGATCGGGGTGATGAGCTGGCTGGGCCTGACGATGCTGGGAGTGCCCGGCGCGGCCTACCTGGGCATTGTGGCCGGCCTGCTGGAGCTGATTCCAAACCTGGGGCCGGTGATTGCCACCATACCCGCGGTCATCGTAGCCCTGCTGGAAGGCTCCGTCTTTCTGCCGGTCAGCCATTGGGTGCTGGCTTTGCTGGTGGTGGGGTTGTACGTGCTGGTGCAGCAGTTGGAAAATAACTGGGTCGTGCCGCGCGTGCTGGGCAATGCGGTTGATTTGCCGCCGCTGGTGGTGATGAGCGGTGTGCTGGTGGGGGTTAACGTGGCCGGGCTGCTGGGTGCATTGCTGGCCACGCCGGTCATTGCCACGGCCCGCGAATTAATTCGTTATACATATCGAAAGATCCTGGGCGAGGATCCCTTTCCGCCGGTGGAAAAGCATTCCCTCCCGCCGTTCAATCTCCGCCTGCGCCTGCGGGAGTGGTTCGACCGGGTCAACCCCTTTCGCAAGCCGCGCTTACACGAAATTCTGCCTGAGGCCGAACACCCGGTGGAGGGCGGCCGGCCGCCGGAGGGTTTTTAAATCTCACCCTGGCGCAGAATCGACTGGCAAAATTTGAAATCAGACCTATAATATTAACGGCGCTGTGGCAGGCCTTTTTTAAACGGTGTAACCTGACTACTCCGCTCTTATATATCGGCCTTGTGAAAATTTCCACCATTTGTTATACTAGCTTCGAAATCAGACCGATTCAGTAAACTTTATATAAAAGGGAACCCTATGCTGCAGGCTTACCTACCCCTCTTGATCCTTTTTGTTTTTGCAGTTTTGATCGGCTTTTTGGTTGTGGCCATTGGGCATGTGTTCGGCCCCAAGCGGCCCACGGCTCGCAAGGCGGCCCCCTATGAATCGGGCATGGTGCCGTACGGCCCCGGTACGCGGCGCATTTCGGTGCGCTACTACCTGGTGGCCGTGCTGTTTATTCTGTTCGACATTGAAACGATCTTCTTCCTGCTCTGGGCCGTTGTGCTCCGCGACCTGGGCGTTTTTGGGCTGGTGGAGATGTTCTTATTTATGGGTACCCTGGCGATTGGCTTGATTTATGCCTGGAAGAAAGGAGCTCTGGAATGGGAATGAACCAAAAAACCGGCGAGATGGGGATCGTGACCACCAAGCTGGAAGACCTGGTGAACTGGTCGCGGACCGGCTCGATGTGGCCGATGCTGTTTGGTCTGGCCTGCTGCGCCATCGAAATGATGGGCGCTCAGGCCTCGAATTATGATTTGAGCCGCTTCGGCATGGAGCTGAACCGTGCCAGCCCGCGGCAGTCGGAGTTGATGCTCGTGGCCGGCCGGGTGAGCCGCAAGATGGCCCCCGTGGTGCGCCAGCTTTACGACCAGATGCCGGATCCCAAGTGGGTGATTGCGATGGGCGATTGCGCCTCATGCGGCGGCGTGTTCAACAACTACGCCGTGGTGCAGGGCGTGGATGAGGTGGTGCCGGTGGACGTGTACGTGGCGGGCTGCCCGCCGCGTCCTGAAGGCTTGATCCACGGCATTATTACCCTGCACGAGAAGGTCAAAAAAGAAAAATTCAAGGATTGGGCATGACCATGAACGAGATGCTGCAACCTGTTGTTCAATCCCTGCAGGAGCGCTTTCAGGCCCAACCGGCGGAATTCCGCGGCGAGGTTTCGCTGCTGATTGCGCCCGAATTCAACCTGGAGGCCGTGCTGGCGCTGCGCGACGAGTTCCAATTCGAGATGCTGCTGGATGAGACCGCGGTGGACTACTGGCCGCAGAACGAACCGCGTTTTCATGTGGTGGCGACCCTGTACTCCTTTACCCGCAACGTGGTGATCGAGCTGCGCTTCCCGGTGGACGG